>JAQVOR010000005.1 GCA_028702535.1 Bacteroidales bacterium | reverse complement strand
TATTGAAAAATGGTTTAAAATTAATCCGAAATTATTTAAAGAAAATCCTTTGCAGTTTAAAAATAAAGTTTTATCTTTACCACTAATTAATACAAGTTATCATAAACAACCTTGTGAAACTTGACACAAACAGTTTATCAACATAAATTCGCAAATATTTTAATAACTTGTTAATTACATGATGAAAAACTATCGAATTAGAGTTTATTAACAATAAAGATATTAACAATTATTTGATATATTTAACTAATTTAATAATATTTGCATCGTTAATAAGTTTTTTAATAATAATTTTCTAAAAAATTGGTATTTATAAATAAAAACCTTTATTTTGCATTTGGATAGAAAAATAAAATTATGAAAAGAACAGTATTATTATTAACAGTTTCCATAGCAGCACTTTTGATGTTATGGTCATGCAAATCTCAAAAAGAAGTGGAAAGTAAAAAAGTTGATTTAACAAGTCAAGCTGACTCTGCCAGTTATGCAATTGGTGTTCAAATTGCAGAAAATTTCATCAGACAAGGTTTAGACACTACCATGAATATAGAATTGGTAGTTGCAGGTATTCAAGATCAAATTGCCAAAGAATCAAAAATAGCAATTGAAGCTACCGATCAAATTGTACAATCATTTTTTGAAGAGATGCAAAAAGCACAATCAGGAGGTAAGCTTGCCGAAGGCGAGGCTTTTCTAAAAGAAAACGGTAAACGTCCTGAAGTTACAACTACCATTAGTGGTTTACAGTACGAAGTTATTGAAATGGGTAATGGAGCAAAACCCATTGCTAGTTCTACCGTAAAAGTTCATTATCAAGGAACATTGCTCAATGGAACAGTGTTTGACAGTTCGTATGAAAGAGGAGAGCCAATCTCATTTCCTTTAAACGGAGTTATTAAAGGCTGGACTGAGGGACTACAACTAATGCCAGTAGGTTCTAAGTTCAAGTTTGTCATTCCCTACGATTTAGCTTATGGTGAAAGAGGAGCTGGTCAGTTAATTGGTCCTTTTGAGACTTTGATTTTTGAAGTTGAATTACTCGACATTGAAAAATAATTATTAAAACCGAAGTTTTTACTTCGGTTTTTTTTTGAAAAAAAACAAAAGTGTAATCAAAATAAAAACTAAAATGAAAAATAAAAGTCTAATTTCCATTAACGATTTTTCAAAAGAAGATTACTTCAACATTTTAAATTTGGCAGAGGAATTTCGACAAAACCCAAATCAAAAATTATTGGAGAATCATATTGTTGCCTCATTGTTTTTTGAACCTTCGACTCGTACACGATTAAGTTTTGAGACTGCGGTTCAAAAACTAGGTGGCCGAGTAATTGGCTTTAGCGAGGCAAGTAACTCTAGTACATCTAAAGGAGAATCGCTAAAAGACACAATACTAACAGTAAGCCGCTACGCCGATTTAATAGTTATGAGACATCCAATAGAAGGTAGTGCACGCCACGCTTCCGAGGTTTCTGATAAACCAATTATCAATGCTGGAGATGGCTCAAATCAACATCCCACCCAATGTCTTTTAGACCTTTATTCGATAAGAAAGACACAAGGAACTTTAGAAAACCTAAATCTTTTTCTTGTTGGAGATTTAAAATATGGACGCACGGTACACTCTCTGCTTATGGCAATGGCACAATTTAACCCTGTTTTTAATTTCGTTTCACCACCAAGTTTACGAATGCCCACAGAATATAAAGATCATTTAGAAGAGTTAGGAGTAAAATATTATGAGCACGATGATCTAAACGAAAACATTAACCATGCCGACATTATTTACGTTACTCGAGTGCAAAAAGAAAGGTTTTCAGACCCAATGGACTACGAAAAAGTGAAAAATGCTTATATTCTAAAAAATAAAATGTTAGATAATACAAAATCAAACCTCAAAATAATGCATCCACTACCAAGAGTAAACGAAATAAGTACTGATGTAGATAAAAATGAAAAAGCATACTATTTTGACCAAGCAGAAAACGGTGTCTATACCCGAATGGCAATAATGGCAACAATGTTAGGGCTCAAATAATTACAATAATATTTTAATTTTATTATCATGAAAAGCGAATTAACAGTAAAGGCAATTGAAAATGGAACCGTAATCGACCATATTCAAGCAGAAAATTTATATAAAATCATATCTATAATAGGAATTGAACAGATTGAGACAGAAGTATTTATAGGCAATAATCTAGACAGCAAAAAATATGGCAAAAAAGCTATTATTAAAATTGCCGACAAATTCCCTTCGATGGATGATGTTAATAAAATTGCACTTATTGATCCCAATGCAGTAATCAACATAATTAAAGATTTTAAAGTAGTTGAAAAGAAACAAGTTGTTTTACCAGAAAAGATTAAAAAGTTTGTGAAATGTATTAATCCTAAGTGTATAACAAACCACGAAGATGTTGAAACAAGTTTTAAAGTTGTGAAAAAAGATGGAAAAATCGGTTTAAAATGCTATTATTGTGAAAAAGTTACGGGTCAAAACAATATCGAAATAATAAAATAGTTATTATTAACTAAAAATAATATTATGATAAAAACAATAACATCATTTGCGATTTGTTTGCTAATGATAACAAACATAACCGCACAAAAAAGTACAAATATCGTGGAAAACAACAATACGTTTGCTTTTGAGCTTTTTTCTGAAATATCCGCTGCAGACACGAATAATGTTTTTATTAGTCCAATAAGTATCTCAACTGCATTATCAATGACTTATGACGGAGCAAAAGGTAAAACCGCCAAAGAAATGCGTAAAACACTAGGCTTCACACGCTCTCAAGAGGATTCGCATAAAGAATTTACTGACTTACTTATACATTACCGTAACAACAAAGACGCTTTCTTTACAATAGTTAATGCGGCATTTGCTCAAGAAAAATATAATTTTTTAGAATCATACTTTAATTTGTTAAAGGATTATAATGCTGTTATCAAGCAGGCTGATTTTGTGGATGATATAAAAAGAGAACAAGCCCGAAATGAGATTAACCAATGGGTTATGGATAACACAAATAATAAAATTGAGGAGCTATTAAAAAAGAATGCAGTTGACAAAATGACTCGTCTTGTTTTATTAAATGCTATCCATTTTAAAGCCGACTGGGAATACGAATTTCCTGAAAATAAAACTCGCCAAATGGTATTTCAACACCCTAACCGACAGTACATTGCATCATTTATGCACTTACGCGAAAACTTTAAGTTACACTCTAACGGTGATGTAACAGTTTTGGAGCTGCCATATAAAGATAATCTTGCCTCTTTGTTTATTCTACTGCCTTGCGACACATGTCAAATCGACGATTTTATTCAAAACTTAAATTATAATCAATTCGATGAATTGTGTAATTCTTTAACTGAAACAAAAGTTGACTTGCTCATACCTAAATTTAAAATTGAAGCAAAATATGAACTAAAAAAGACACTTATTAGTTTAGGTATGGAAACCGCATTTACAACAAGTGCTAATTTTAAAAACATGACAGGGAGAAGCGACCTTATGATAGATGATGTTATTCACCAGTCATTTATCGAAATAGATGAAAAAGGAACTGAAGCGGCTGCTGCTACTGCGGTTGTAGTTAGAGAAAAATCTGCACCGCAAGTTACCTACGTTAACTTAAATCGTCCTTTTGTGTTTATCATTAAGGAAAATTATAAAAATTCAATCTTGTTTATCGGTAAATTTATGAATCCATAACATTAAATTTTGAAACATGAAAAAATATTTTTTAATACTAGTTTTAATTATAACTTCAATTGCTGCTAATGCTCAATTTGGGTACAAAAATTCGTTAGAGCCTATTGATGGAGTTGAAATAAAATATAAAGTCGTAAATGAAAAGATGTTCGACAAATCGAGTCCTGCACAATTGCGGTTCAAATTTAAAAACACCAATAAATACGACATCAAACTAAGTTTTGAAGTTGAGTATCAAATAGATTTTACTAAAAAATATCAGAGTGGAAACATCGAAATTGAAATACCAGAAAAATCAGCAAAAACAGGTAAAATGCACGGTATGGTTTTCGAAATAAAATCTAATGATAAAAATATTTTTGAATCAGATAATGCCGAATGGATTTTTACTAAATTTGCAGTCGAAAAAATTGAAAAATTGTAGTAACAGGTAAATGTAATATAAACTTAAATTAAACTTAAATTGAAATTATGAAAAGACTAATGTATTTAATATTGCCAGCAATGATATTTTTTGCGTGCAATAATGCAGAGCAGACAAAAAAAGAAGTAACAGAAGACAACGACAATCTCGAGCAAACAGAACAAACAGAACATCTTTGTCGTAAAGATGCAATTACTGTTGATGTTTTAATGGAAAATCTCGAAGAAAAAGTTGACCAAGAAGTTATAGTACATGGTATTTGTACTCATATTTGCGATCATTCAGGTAAAAATATTTTTGTAAATTCTCTTGAAAATGAAGATGTACTAATTATTGGTAAAGCTGGAGAAGGAATCGAAAAATTTGACAAAGCTTTAGAAGGGAAACAAGTAGTTATTAAAGGGAAACTTATTGGTGTTAAAGCTGAACAAAATGAAGAGATTGAGGTGCATCACGATGTGGAGCTTAACTACTATATTCAAGTAAGCGTTATTACTGAGTGCTGTTCTGGTGAAGGCGAACACAAACACAAACAAGATGGTAAAGGACCACACAAACACGATTGCGATGGTGAACATCACCACGCAAAATAGTATTTAAGAACTATTCAATTAATAAAAAAACCTCTTAATGAGGTTTTTTTTATTAATTTTGCTTTAATTTATGGAAAATAAAGTTGCATTTTATACTTTGGGTTGCAAATTAAATTTTGCCGAAACCTCTACAATCTCTCATTATTTTGAAAATGAAGGATACAATATTGTCGCTTTTAACGATTTTGCTAATATATATGTGATTAACACTTGTTCTGTAACTGCAAATGCGAATAAAAAAAGTAGAAATGCAATTTCACGAGCAAAAAGCAAAAATCCAGACGCCATTATAATTGCGACAGGTTGCTACGCTCAACTAAAACCTGAAGACTTAATAGCGGTAAAAGGTGTAGATTATATTGTAGGTGCAAACGATAAAGATAAAATTGCAGAAATAATCAAAAATATCGAAAAGAAGGAAAATTCTTTATTGATTTCTACTGACCATAAAGATATGACAAGATTTTTTCCGTCAGTTTCTTATGGCGAACGCACCCGATCATTTTTTAAAATTCAAGATGGGTGCGACTACTTCTGTGCATATTGCACTATCCCTTATGCCAGAGGAAGAAGCCGAAACGAAAGCATAGCAAATTCGATTATACGAGCAAAAGATATTGCGGCAAAAGGAATTAAAGAAATTATACTCACAGGAGTAAATATCGGAGATTTTGGTAAAAGTACTAAAGAATCATTTTATGAACTTTTGTTGGCTTTAACAAATGTAGAAGGTCTCGAAAGGATAAGATTAAGTAGTATAGAACCCAATCTATTGACTGATGAAATAATTGAGTTCGTTGCTCAAAACAAAAAGCTTATGCCACATTTCCATATTCCTTTACAATCTGGAAGCGATGTTATGCTCAAAATGATTAGAAGAAAATACGATACAAATTTATTTCGTAACAAAATCGAAAAAATTAGGACTGTATTGCCGAATGCATTTATCGGTATTGATTTGATTGTCGGATTAAACGGTGAAACAGATGCTCTATTTGAAGACACAGTTACTTTTGTAAAATCACTCAATGTTTCGTTTATCCATCATTTTCAATATTCAGAAAGAGAAGGCACTCCAGCAGTAAGTTTTACGCCCAAAACCAGTTCGCAGACCAAACATAAAAGAGCCGAGATAATAACTAACATAAGCAACTTAAAACACAAACAGTTTCAAGAAAAACAAATAGGGACAAAACATGTTGTACTATTCGAGTCATCAATAAAAGACAATACCATTTTTGGTTTTACAGATAATTACATAAAAGTTGCTACAAAATATGACAAACAACTAATAAACAGTATTAAAAAAGTTGAAATAACAGGTTTTATAGACACAGATGTTATGTCTATTAAAATTATTTAAAATAAATATATGGAATTAAAATCATTAACGCTAAAAGTAGCTAAGATTGCAAAAAATGCAGGAAAAATAATAAAGGATAATTTTGGTCAAATTACGCCATCGTCTATTGAGACAAAAGGCTTAAACGATTATGTTACAGAGACAGATAAATTGTCGGAAAAATACATTGTTGCCGAATTGAGTAAGCTTATTCCAGAATCTGGATTTATTGCCGAAGAAGGCACATCCGATAAAGTTGGCGAAACATATAATTGGATAATCGACCCATTAGATGGGACAACAAATTTTATCCATGGATTTTATCCATGTGCCGTGAGTATAGCATTAATGCAAAAAGACAAGATTATTATCGGCGTAGTTTATGAAACAGGTTTAGATGAGTGTTTTTATGCGTGTGAAGACGGTGGTGCATGGCTAAATGGGAAGAAAATTACGGTTTCTAACAAATCGATTTTCAAAAATTCTTTATGGGCTACTGGTTTTCCTTATCAAGATTTTGAGCAACTTGACGAGTATATTGACTTATTAAAATTTTTGACAAAAAACACACAAGGTATACGCCGTCTTGGTTCAGCAGCAACCGACATGGCTTATGTGGCTTGTGGTCGCTTTGACGGATTTTACGAATACGACCTAAAACCCTACGATGTAGCAGCAGGATGTATATTAGTTAGTGAAGCTGGCGGAAAACTCTGTGACTTCTCTAAAGGTAATAATTACATTTTTGGCAAAGAAATTGTTGCATCAAATCTTTATATTTTTAAGGACTTTTCAGAAATCGTAAAACAGTATATGAAGTCTTAACAATTATTTTATAAAAATTTATCGTTTATAATCCAAAAATTTATTATATTGCATAAAAGTAATAATTAGTACTATGAAAACAATACTATCAATTTTGTGCTTTCTTATCATAAGCATCACTTCGTTTAGCAGCCTGGAAGTATATTTTATGTATTCTACTTTTAACTCTCCCGAAGGTCCGTATATTGAGACTTATTTAAGTACAATTGGCAATTCGGCAAATTTTGTAAAAAAAACCAATGGGAATTTTGTTGCTGAGCTTGAGATTACAATTATTTTTAGAAAAGCTGATTCGGTTGTCGCTATCGATAAATACACTTTAAGTAGCCCTGAAATAACTGACACAGCAGCAAACAAACCAAATTTTATTGATCTCCAAAGAATTAGTCTTCAAAATGGGATATACAATTTTGAAATACAAATAAAAGACATAAATAGTGAGCAAAAAGCATATATCTTTACTGATATTATTAGCATTGACTATTCACCTAACAAACTACAATTTAGTGGTATTCAACTTATTGAGGACATTACTCCCTCAACAGAATTGTCGGCACTTACAAAGAACGGATACGACCTTCTCCCCTATATTTCTAATTTTTATCCGTCAAATTTTCATAAACTAAGTTTTTATACCGAGATTTACAACTCCGACAAAGATATTGATGATAATTTTATGGTACGCTATTATATCGAAAGATTTGAGACATATCAAGAAGTTGAGGCATATAGCAGATTTAAGAAACTAAACTCCGCACCAGTTGTGCCTTTAATTGGAGAATTAAATATTGTAAGTCTCCCATCGGGCAATTACAATTTAGTAATTGAAATTAAAAACAAGACAAACGAAACTATGCTCAAATCGAAATTCTTTTTTCAACGCAGCAATCCCGACATGGATCCTAAAACAAACCTCGCAGATTTTATTGCGGGAACAGATATTTCAGAAAGTTTTGTTGGCGATATGAATTCAATAGATTCTTTAAGATTATATGTCGCTTGTTTGCGGCCTATTGCTGATATGAATGAAAGAAATTTTATTGACTATCAGTTAAAGTCGGCTGCGATTGATGTTATAAAAAACTATTTTTTAGAATTTTGGTTTAAACGCAATAATGTAGAACCCGAAGAGCTATGGAGACAATATAACGAGCAGGTTGAGCTTGTTGACAGAAATTATAGGACACCTATAAACAGAGGATTTGAAACAGACAGAGGACGCGTTTATCTACAATACGGAATGCCAAATGATATTTACGTTTCAAAACACGAGCCTAGTTCATATCCTTACGAAATATGGCATTATTACCGTGTTTTAAATGAAAACAACAAGAAATTTATTTTCTACAATCCAAATATTGCAGGAAAAGAATATGAACTTTTGCATAGCGACTTAACTGGAGAAATAAAATCCCCAAATTGGGAAAGATTATTAAGCAAACGAAACAATACCCTTTATAATCACGACAATCTTAATTCGGACGAATCTTGGGGAAGCAGAGCAAAACAAGAATACGACAGATAATGCAGGCATATTTTATTCAAGGTGCTAATGCAAAATACTTTTTCTTTCCTTATGAAGAAAGCACAGTTTTGAGCAGGTCGAAATTCTCAATTGTTTATCTCGCTGCTGAAGCAAAAACTAAGCAAAAAGTAGTTTGCAAACAACTATCTCCGAATTTATTTAATAATCAATCGGATAAACTAAAGTTTTTTGTTGAGGCAAGTATAAGCATGCAACATCCTGGAATAGTAAAAACAATTGACCTCGTTGTCGAAGATGAGAATATTTTTATTATTCAAGAATTTATTGTAGGATTAACACTAGAGAATTTAATTAAAGACAACCGACTTTTTGACTATAAATATAATTACTTTTTTATGAAAGTAATTGCAAAGTGTTGCGATGCTCTCGACCATATTCACAAAAACGGATATTGTCATTGCGATATAAAACCAGCAAACATCATGGTTTTAGAAAAATACGGCGAAATAGATTTTCACGAGCCCGAAATTAAAATTATAGATCTTGGCAATATCAAACCAGCATTTAAACCTCGGATTTTTGATGATAATAAACGTACTTATAACATTATGTACGGGAGTCCTGAGCAAGTTTTTGGTTTTGATGAACTTATTGGCGAGCACTCCGATATTTTTAGTTTGGGACTTGTTTTATATGAAGCAATAGCAAAAGAGCCAGCCCTAAACACATCAAATCCAATGTTTATAAAAAGGCTTCAAGCAGTAACAAAAGTTCCTAAGCACTACCGCATTGATGACGAGCTTTATCAGATTATTTCTAAAGCAACTGCAAAACCAGAATTAATTAAATCGACAAGCAAATACTCGCAACAAGAAATAATACATAAAATTGTACTTTCACTACAAGCACGATATCAAAAAACTTTTGACATGAAAGAAGATATATTATCTTTGACACCATAAAAAAAATAATTATGACAGAAGACGAAAAAAAGATTAGAGATTCATTTAATGATAAAAATTGGGCAGACATAAGATCAAATGACTCATGGAGTATTTTTAAAATCATGGGCGAATTTGTTAATGGTTACGAGCATTTTGCTAAAATAGGACCATGTGTCTCAATATTTGGCTCAGCAAGAACAAAACCTGACCACAAATATTATAAAATGGCTACTGAAACGGCATATCTATTAACCCAAAAAGGTTACGGAGTAATTACTGGTGGTGGACCAGGTATTATGGAGGCAGCAAACAAAGGAGCTAGTGCAGGCGATGGTAGATCGGCAGGCTGCAATATTGAATTGGAATTTGAACAAGATGCAAATAAATATATTGACAAGGACAAACTAGTAACATTTAATTATTTCTTTGTTCGTAAAGTAATGTTTATGAAATATTCACAGGGTTTTGTTGTATTTCCAGGTGGTTTTGGAACTTTCGATGAGCTTTTTGAGGCAATGACATTGATACAAACAAAAAAAATAGCCAAATTCCCAATTGTGCTTATTAATAGAAGTTATTGGACAGGGCTTTTTAAATGGATAGAAGACGTAATGTTAGATCAAGAACATAATATCGCTGCTGAAGACCTTAATTTGTACAATATTGTTGATACTCCAGCTGAAGCAGCTAAAATAATTGACGATTTTTACAAAACATATAAATTGCAACCTAACTTCTAACTAAGATCTACATAGAAATTGTCATTTAAATCAGAATGTTTACAATACTATGATAGACTCTTTCAATTCATTCTTTAAAAACTCACCAGTATAGTTATTTTTGCTTTTCGCAATATCTTCTGGTGTTCCTACGGCAATAACTTGTCCACCTCTTTCACCTCCTTCGGGTCCAAGGTCTATAACAAAGTCAGCAGATTTGATTATATCCATATTATGCTCAATTATAATCATGCTGTTGCCACGCTCAATAAGTGAGTTTATTACCCCAAGCAATATACGGATATCCTCAAAATGTAAACCAGTTGTAGGTTCATCAAGAATATATAATGTGTTTCCTGTTTCGCGTTTCATTAACTCGGTAGCAAGTTTAACTCTCTGAGCTTCACCTCCCGATAAAGTAGTTGATGATTGTCCTAGGCTAATATAACCAAGTCCAACTTGTTGCAGAACGATTAACTTTTTGTATAAATTTGGAATATTTTCAAAGAACTCAACCGCAGCATTAATAGTCATATTAAGGACATCAGAAATCGACTTGCCTTTAAATCTGACTTCTAAAGTTTCGCGATTATATCTTTTACCGCCACAAGTTTCGCATTGCACATAAACATCTGGCAAAAAATTCATTTCTATTGTTCGTAATCCTGCACCTTTGCATGTTTCACATCTTCCGCCCGAAACATTAAATGAAAAACGCCCAGGTTTATATCCTCTAATCATTGATTCGGGTATATTCGCGAATAAATCACGAATGTCAGTAAAAATTCCTGTATATGTTGCCGGATTTGATCTTGGCGTTTTGCCAATGGGAGACTGATTTACTTCTATGTATTTGTCTATATGTTCAAGTCCCTTTATCGTATCGTGATCTAATGGAAAGCTGTTGGAATTATAAAAATGACGTGCAAGTACTGGAACCAAAGTTTCGTTTAGCAATGTTGATTTTCCTGAACCCGAAACTCCAGTAACACAGACTAAAACTCCAAGAGGAATAGCAACATCAATATTTTTTAGATTATTTCCACGCGCTCCCTTAATTGTAATTTTTTTATCTGTAATTTTACGTCTCTCGCTTGGGATTTCGATTTCTTTTAAACCTTTAATATACTCGCATGTGATAGTATTAGACTGTATCATTTGCTCGGGAGTTCCAGAAAACACAAGCTTCCCTCCTTTCCTACCCGCTCCAGGGCCAATATCAACAACGTAATCAGCTTTTAAAATCATATCTTTATCGTGTTCGACAACAATAACTGTGTTTCCACGATCTCGAAGTTCTTTAAGGGAATTTATCAATTTATTATTATCGCGTTGATGCAATCCTATACTTGGTTCATCAAGAATATATAAAACATTTACAAGTCGTGAGCCAATTTGAGTTGCAAGCCGAATTCTTTGCGATTCTCCTCCCGACAAACTTTTAGCTGGACGATTAAGGCTGAGATAATCCAAACCAACATCTAATAGAAAGCCCAAACGACTACGCACTTCTTTTATAACTTCGGTAGCAACAATACGGTCTCTTTCTGAGAGCTCATAATCGCAATTCTCAAGAAATTGGTACAACTCACGAATATCCATCGCTGAAAGTTCATAAATAGTTTTCCCAGCAAAACGAAAATGGAGTGCTTCTTTATTTAATCTTGCACCATTACATTTAGGACAAGTGATAAACTTATTAAATTTTAAAGAAGATTTATTAGAATGTGGATATTTTTCTTCTTCGTCTTGTTTTGCTTTTATTTGATTTACAATACCTTCATAACTTACAATATAATTTGACGATTCTCCCAGAGGTGTATTTTTAAGCCTCAAACTTTCACTACAACCATAAAGTACAGCATCTATAGCCTCTTCGTTAAGTTCATTAATAGGTGTTTTAAGTGAAAAGCCCATTTTATCGGCAACAGCCTCAAGTGTCCAAAAATTTATAGAATTTCGATACTTACCAATATAGCTAATGCCACCACTATAAATAGAGAGCGAGTCATCTGTTATTATTTTCGATATGTCGATATCTGCAATTACTCCAAGTCCGTTGCATTTAGAACACGCACCATGCGGTGAATTAAACGAAAACGTGTAAGGGGCAGGTTCTTTGTATGATATTCCACTTGTTGGACACATAAGGAATTTACTAAAAAATCGTGGTTTATCACTATCTTTATCCAGTAACATTATTATTCCTTTACCCAAACTCATTGCCAAATCAATAGATTTTTTAAGCCGCTGTTTATCTTCAGCTTTTACCACTATTTTATCCACTACCAACTCAATAAAATGTGTTTTATATCTGTCTAGTTTAAGATTATAAACTATTTCACGCATTTCTCCGTCAATACGTGCGTTTAAAAAACCTTTTTTACGGTAAGATTCAAATAGTTCTTTATAGTGTCCTTTTCTTCCGTCAATTAGAGGAGCGAGAATATAAACTGGCTTGTCGGCAAATTCGGTAATTATTATATCTATTATTTGCTCATCAGTATATTTTATCATTTTTTCACCAGAAATATGCGAAAAAGCGGTTGATGCTCTTGCATACAGTAATCTCAGATAATCATATATTTCTGTTATCGTGCCAACTGTTGAGCGAGGATTTTTTACAGTCGTTTTTTGCTCAATTGCTATAACTGGGCTAAGTCCGGTAATGCTATCAACATCGGGACGCTCCATACTGCCGATAAAATGACGTGCATAAGCCGAAAATGTTTCCATATATCGTCTTTGGCCTTCGGCATAAATAGTATCAAAAGCCAGCGAAGACTTTCCACTACCACTTAAACCAGTAATTACACTTAGTTGATGTTGTGGAATATCTACATTAATATTTTGCAAATTATGTACGCGTGCACCACGAACACTTATTGTTTTGTTATTTTTACCCATTTTAGAAATCAATCATTTTTAATTGGAATTTCGCAGTCTCTAACCCCTTTGGCTGGTATCAAGATTGTATATTCCTTTTTTGTGTTATTAATTAGACTGTTTCCTCTTAGCCACGGGTTAAAGTATTTAAGCATTTTATAATTTGTTCCGTTGTTATAAGCAAACTGAACTAGGTCAATAATGGTTGTGTCTATCTTTATTTCAACAGTTTTAAGCATTTGATATCTATCTTTCTCTGGAATATTAAATCCATATCGTTCGGGGTCAGATAATATTAGTTTATATGCTAAAATTCTGTAAACGTATCTAGCTGTTTCACTATTTAATTCTAAGTCCCAGTAATTATTATTGCGTTGGAAGTCCATATCTTTTTTAAGTCCGCCCATTCCCATATTATAAGATGCTGCTGCGAGTGTCCAGCTTCCGAATTTTCGATATGCCTCTTTAAGATAGACAGTTGCGGCAATTGCAGATATTTGAGGATGGTATCTTTCGTCAATAATTTGATTTACTTCCATTCCTTTTTCGATAGCTGTGCTTTTCATAAATTGCCAAAATCCTGTTGCATTTGCTGGACTCACAACATTTGCTAAGCCGCTTTCTGCAACACAAAGATATTTCATATCCTCTGGAATCCCGTTTTCTTTTAAAATTCTTTCTATTTCAGGAAAAAATCTATTAGCACGCTTAATATAGAGAATAGTTGAGGAATGACGATAAGTATTTATTATCAGTTCATAATCTAAAGCCTCACGCACATCAAAATATTGCAAGGGAACATTTTCACCGCAAAACTCAAGTGTATCGGGTATGTGTGGCTGAAAGACATTATATGGTATTATGACACTATCATTGTTTTGATTAGTTAATGTTTCGTTTTTTATGTTATCAGAAAAAATAAAAAGGCTTGACAATACAAATCCGATTCCTATTCCTGCGATTAAAAAAGCTGGTATTTTAATTTTTTTGTTAATCTTCATTATTTTTGTTTAGTAATTTTTGTATTAATGTAAAGAAATAAGAAAACCATAATCGGATATGCAGCGAAATACAATAAGTATTTATAATTGAGGCTTCCGCCAGTATTTATCAGATATAAGGCCAGTACTACTCCTACAGAGTTTATTAGAAACAATACAATTCCAACCCATCTTACCGACAATCCCAAATAAAACAGATGATGAGTTGTGTGGTCTCGCCCTCCAACAAAAGGCGATTGTTTGCGTAATAATCTATTAATTGTAACAGTAGTAGTATCACTTAATGGTACAATAAAAGCAGATGCAACAATTAGCACTTGTTTTAAGTTATAGCCATATTGAAAATCTCCAATTGGCACTGCATTCCAGTAGAACACAATTCCAACAAGAGCCAATATCGCACCAAGGAATTGCGATCCATTGTCGCCCATATACATTTTTGAGGGATGCCAATTGTAAAATAGAAAGCTAATTAACGCTGCACTTGTAGAAATTAGTACTAATCCCATAAAAGTCGAAATTTCCGAATCGAATATAACAGCAAACAGGGCGGCACCACCAATAATTGAGAAACTAGTAAGTGCAGTAACTGCGTCCATATTGTCAAGCATATTTATAGAATTCATAATACCAACAACCCAAAGTACTGTTATTATGTAATTATACCACTCATTAGGAGAGATTTGGATATAAATTCCATTAAAAATAAAAATAAAAGCACATAAAAATTGCACAATGAATTTAAATGAGGGAGGCGTACTTATTACATCATCAGCTAAACCCATTATAAAAGACAATGTAACAACCAGAATAATGCTTTTATACTCACTTGTTTGATATATTTCGTTTTGCAGGATAAATAAAGCAACAATTACCATAATAATAAAAACCACATAAAATCCGACTCCGCCAAATATTGGTTTTGACTGTGTACTAAACCTAATTGCCGAAATATTAGCTTTTTTAACAAGGAATTTAAGTGGTCTTTTAATAAAAAAATTATTTAAGAAAACCCCTAGTAATAATGAAATTATAAATGTAATAAGTATGTTAATCTGCATTATCTTTTCTTTTTTATTCTATCTGTACACTTTTTTTAAAAATTTCTTTTGTCTTCCACATCTTCCTCATAATACGAGTTATGGACTTTTGTCAGATACCCGTAGCCGTATCCATAGAATGAATAGCCATATTGATGTCCATATCCGCTTTTATATCCATATCCGAATCTGCCAGTACTTCTTTCGATGCCATTAAGAATTATAGTCATGTTTTTAAGTTTGCTTCCTATTACAAACGAATTTACATTTTCGATAAACGATTTAGGGCTCACTCCTGCTCTCATTACATATACCTGATTATGTGCAAGCTTGTAAGTTGTTAGTGCATCAGTTACAATTCCAATAGGAGGAGTATCAATTACTATCAGATCATAATCTTTTTGGATATCATCAATAAGTTCATTTAGTTTATCACTTAATATTATCTCAGCAGGATTTGGAGGTAATGGTCCACTAGTAATAAAGTCCAAATTATCCATATCTGACTGATGTAAACATTCTTTATAAGTATGTTTACCGATTAGTATTGTGCTGATACCTTTTATGTTTGTAACATTAAAACATTTATCAAGTCGTGGTTTTCGGAGGTCAAAATCAAGAGCAATTACTTTTTTACCAGTCATAGCATAAATTGCGGCTATGTTTAAACCCACAAAAGTTTTACCTTCACCTGCTATTGTTGAAGACACAGTAATAATCCTACATTTGCCTTTTATAGGATAAAACTCTAAATTTGTTCTTACATTTCTAAAAGCCTCTGCCATCATAGATTTTGGTCGTTGAGATACTATAATTTGGGAAACATCCATACTTGGTTTAGCAGTAGGAATGCCACCTATAACAGGTATTTGTGTATAATCAGAAATATCAATGGTTGACAGGATTTTATTAAAGAATAAATATTTAATCAATACGAATACAACAGACACAACAAACGCAATCAAAAGTACCATCATTAACACTCGGCTTAAAATTGGAAAATCTGGAGTATTCGGTATCGTTGCTTTCGCAAGTATCAAATTATTGCTAACATAACCCGCCTCGGAAATCATTGTTTCTGCTTTAGTTCTTATCAATTGCGAATAAAAGTCCTCATTGATAGAGTATAGCCGTAGCAATCTTGCGTATTCGATCTCATCATAACTTGAATCGACAAGGACCTGTTCTTCAAGCTCTCTAATTTTTTTATTATATTCATGATTTTCTGCTTTAAGTCTTTCGATTGTAGAGCCTATAAAATCAACAATTGTTTCTTTTTTCGAGTTAATTTGTTCATTAAGCGTTACAATTTTATGGTTATTCGTAGTTACATCAAACAGGAGAATTTCACGACGGCTAATCAATTCCTGCAAAGAGTTTATCATTCCCGAAATAAAATGTTCAGATTGTTGTCCTGACAACATTGCTAAAATCTCATAAGTTTTAAGCTCAGGATCTTTTTTGATTTTTTCTGCCACTTTTTCCAAAGTCATTATTTCAAAATCAAGATTAAACAACTTTGTTTCTAAATCAGACATTTTTGTCGTATATATACTTGTTCGGTTAAATAAAATACTTTGGTTGTTTGATCTAATATTATTGAGTTGTTTAAAATTGTGTAGGTCTTGTTCGGTTTCGTTTAATTGAACAAATACATTATCCATTTGCTGATCAATGTACTTAATAATGTTTTTTGCAGATTCTTTCTTTTTATTTTCATCAAACTCAATAAACTTCTCTGCAATTGTATTTGTTATTTCTGCCGATTTACGTGCATTATAGTCGTTATAATTTATTAAAATAGTTCCTGCATTTTCATTAAGCACCTGAATAGTAAGATTATTTGCAATACCAGTCAGTACCGTTGTAGAGTTGTTTATTGTAACAAAATACTGTGATTTATTATCAGGATTAAGTTCATATTCCATGTCTTTTTTCGAGGGAAAGTGAACAAATATTTCCATTCCAAATATTGATTGCCATTCTTCAGGCGAAATAAGATATTCATAATCTTGATTCCCGATTTTATAGGATAGATGGCATTTATAATCAATAAATTCGATATCTATTTTCTGGTCTAGAATAATAGTATTGTCAATTCTATAATTAAGTTCAAATGGCGTACTACCATATAATTCAGTGTATAAGAATGTTCCTTGTCTAAAATAGCTCACATCTAGTGGCAAACTTGCAACTACTGTTTTGAGAAACTCATTCGACCTAACCAATTCAATTACTGGTGCAAGGTCTGTTTCGAGTATTCCCGTATTTATTCCCAACATCTGATTAGTTTTGTTTTCATTTTTTATCTGTAAAATTGTAGATGTTTTAAAAACAGGTCGTGTATATCTAAAATATGCGTATCCTGACAACAGGGCGATAATGAAAAAAATAATCATTAGCCACAAATTTTTCTTTATAATTGTAAAGAATGTCCTGGGGTCAAACTTTTGGTTTAAAATTGGTATTTTATTTTGCTCCATTTATTTGTTATTTATTTAAAGTGAAAAATACTCCGTAAATTGTAACAATTGTTGTGGTCAAAGTCAGGTACGGAGCTATTTCACGTAAGACTCTGTAAACATATTGCGGCTTACTGTCAACATAAATAATGTCGTTTGCTTCAAGAAATAGATTTGTTTTTTTTAGTTCACTAAGCTTCGAGATATTCCAGTAATATACTTCTGGATTTTCAGTTAGGTCTCCTCTTATAAGTTTGATTTTATAGGATTTGCTTATTTCAGACAACCCACCAGCTTGTGCAATTGCCTCAATAAGTGTTAGATTCTCTGTAGGCATTTCTATTATCGTAGCGGATGTTCCAGAGTTCATAAATACCATTACTTTACGATTTGTAACTTGCATTAGCACAAAAGGATCAACAAAATACTCTCGATATATATTTTCAAGATAGGCTTCGGCTTCCCTAACTGTCATTCCGCTAATTGGGATTCGGCCAACAATAGGCAGTTTAACAAGCCCATCGAACTCAACAGGAAATTCTAAGCCAGTTTGATTTCTTTGAGAGTTTGCAGAGCCGCCCCCTCCGTCCTGACTACCAGTACCAAAAAGTGATTCTCCGATATTACTAACAACTCGTAAGGCGATTTTATCGTAGGCCTGTACAACATATTCTTTTTTTGATGATTCAAATTGTGAAACAGGATACTCGTTTTCTATTTGAAACATTTCCGAAGGTCTTAATATACTACAAGAGTTTAAGAAAAAAGAAATGCTAATCAAAGTCAATATAATATATTTTATTTTCATTTAAAAGTTCATGTTTGTTATAAACTACAAAAATAAAAAATATTTGTTTGATTATAGTATATATACCTATTATTTCTTTTAGTTATGATTTATACTTTAAAAGTAACTCATCATAAAGTCTTTCCATGTCGCTCACTAAACGAGTGTAATGAAATCGGTTTTTAACGAAATCCCATCCATGTTTTGACATTTCTATTCGTAACTCATCTTCGTTTATAAGTTTTAAGAGTTTTGTGGCAAAGTCGTTGGGATTATTGTTTTGTGCAAGGAGAGCAGTATTATTTTCGAGAACAACATCTTCGATTCCTCCAACATTTGTTGTTACAATAGGTGTATTTGCTGCTTGAGCTTCGATTAGCGAAACTGGTGTTCCCTCATTAAATGAGGTTAATGCAGTTATATCACTACCTGCCAAAACAGTATCAGCTTCTTGTATCCACGAAGTAAATATAATGTCTGCATTCGGCATAAAATACTCAGGGGTCGAACAAGTTAGTCCTATTGAAAAAGCAAACTCTATTAGCCCATTTCGGAGTTCTCCGTCTCCCACAACTAATGCTCTTATTCTTTTGTTTGCCTTCTCTTTAGCAATTGCAAAAGATTTAATAAACATAGCATGATTTTTCACAGGAACAAGTCTTCCAATAATTGAGATAACTATTTCATCATCATTAATCTCATATTGTGTTCTAAATTGTTTACGTTTATTTTGATAGTTTTCTTGAAATCTATCGAGATCAAAACCTAATGGAATTACCCTAAATTTATCTGCTGGAGCAATTTTATGGATGTCGCAAAGCTCGTGTTTTTGTATTTCACTAATTGCAACGATAGCAGTACTTTTTGCAGCCAAGTTTTTTTCTATTTTTTTAAAAACAGCAGTTTTATGTTTATTAAAATAAGAATGAAAAACATGTCCATGAAAAGTGTGGATAATTATTGGCACATTACTTTTTATCGCTGCCTGACGCCCAATAAATCCAGCTTTTGAGGCGTGTGTGTGCACAATATCGGGTTTATATCTAGTGATTATGTTTTTAATTTTTTGATAGGCCATTAAATCATTATATCCATTAATCTCACGCATCATTTCAGGTATTTTTATGGCATGAATACCAAGTTTTTTAATAATGTAATCCGAACAAGCCTCATGTTCATCGTTCATTCCTCCAACAAGCAAGGTTTCGTATCGGGACGACATATATTTTGTCAGATAGGCAACATTGTATGTAGGTCCTCCCAAATTAAAACGATTTATTATTCTTAAAATTTTAGGCATAATTTAATTACTAAAATATTTTTTCCACCAATGCTGAAAAACGATTAATGCCCATATTTTAGCTGGTGTGTCTTCTGGATTATTACTAAATAGTTTTTTCTTTAAAATATTTATCGTTTCAATTTCAAAGATTCCTTGCTCTATTATAAACGAAGAATTTAATAAATCGTTGTCTATCATCTGCCATAATTCTTTTTTTAACCAATCTAACAAGGGGACTTCAAAACCATGTTTTGGTCTATTAATAAGCTCAGAGGGGAGCATTTGTGCAAAAGTTTCTTTTAATATTTTTTTCGTAGTTGTTGATGTAATCTTATATGAAGCTGGCAATCCTGCAACAAAATCAACAACTGTATAATCTAGAAAAGGCACTCTTACCTCAATACTATTTGCCATCGACATCAAATCAACTTTTGTAAGCATATCTCCTTGCAAAACCAAATGCATATCGGCATATAATACATTGTTGATTTCGCTATAATCAATATCAGGATTAAGAATATGTTGCTTTAAAAACTCAAAACCAGCTTCTGGGATTTTATTTTTAAGCAAACTGTTTGTGTAATTATCAGAGCCAATACTTGCCCAAAACAAATATCTATCGGCAGCATCAAATTTAAAACCTGTTGCGAATTTATTAAATTGTCGCATTAGGTTTGCTTGTTTCGAATTTCGAGATTTCGGCATTATTTTCCAAACAGGATTCATAGCTGCCAGCATTTTTTCTTTTGTCCCAGCATATCTAGCATTATAATGTGCCCGATGTTTATTATATCCAGAAAAAAGTTCATCTGCACCATCTCCACTCAAAACCACTGTTGCTTTTTGCTGTGTAAGTTTACATAAAATGTTAACTGCCAAAGCCGAAGAGTCTGCAAAAGGCTCATCTATATAATCTAAAACGGAGTTTAAACCTTGCAGCAAATCATCATTACTTACTTTAAAAACTGTATGATTTGTATTATATCTTTTAGCAACTAATTCGGCATAATTGGTCTCATCAAAATATTTGTTGTCAGTAAAACCTAGTGCAAAAGTGTTAAGCTTATCTGTGTGTTGTGCTGCTATTGCTGTTATTACAGAAGAATCTATTCCGCCACTCAAGAAACAACCCAAGGGAGCATCTGCAGTTAAACGCAGTTTTACAGCATTATCAACAAGTGAATACAGTTTTGTTTTTGCATCATTATATGTTGGAGGCGTTTGCTTACTATCATATAAAGGTATCTTATAATAAGTTTTTTGCTCGATGCCCAATTGCGAAACAATTAAATAAGTGCCTGGAGTAAGTTTATAAACATTTTTTAAAATGCTTTGTTCAGTTGGTAGATAATTTAGCTGGAAATAAGTTGTGAGACTTGTATAATCTAATTCTTTGGGTATTCGCCACGCCAAAACTCCTTTTAATTCAGATGCGAAAATTATTTTTTCATTATCTTTATAATAGTGTAAGGGATTTATTCCCATTGTATCGCGTGCTATTAGGCAAGTATTTTCTTTAGCATCATAAAATGCAAATGCAAAACAGCCATTAATTTTGCTGAGAGCCTTATCTCCATATTTGATTAATAGATAAAGCAAAACTTCAGTATCTGAATTTGAGACGAATTTTATTCCGTCTTTTGCAAGTTCGTTTTTATAATCTTTATAATTATAAATTTCGCCATTAAAGACTATATTATATCTTCCAGTATTATCAGAAAAAGGCTGTTTACCAGCTTTGCTTGTGTCAGTAATTGCTAATCTAGTATGTCCTAAACCAATATTTCCATCAATAAATATTCCATTATCATCGGGGCCTCTCAATTTAAGAGCCTTGACAGAAGAATTTAGCTCTGCTGTATATTTTTCTGCTTTATTATTAAAACAGTATATTCCACTTATTCCACACATGGTGTAAATTTAAAAATCTTGCATAAACATTGGATCCCAAGGAGGTAGCATAATGGGTTTTTGTTCGGTAAGTTTAAGAGTTTTTGCATCGATATATTTTTTATTTACTACAAGTCTAAACATATATTCATTAAACCAGTCGTCTGTAAAAGTAAGATATCCGTTATGCCCGTGTAAAGTACCCCATGAATTTTCGAATTGCCATTTAAAAGGTTTATCTTCATCATCTGTATCTACTGCCATTAGGAGCATTGCATGAGACGAGCCACTATCATAAGTTTTAATACGTTCAGATTTGTCCATTCTAAATTCAATTCCCAAAAGTGCTTCAAAATCATAATTATTAATATTTAGTGTGCCATCTTCTTTGTTTAATTGTTTCCCTACATCGCACGAAGCATACATCGCCTCATTATTTTTGATACTTTCTATTGCAAACTTTTTAATTTCATCCGAAGGCAAGTTAAGATATATCCAATTTTGCCCTTCGAGTACGTTACGGTCAAATTCAATTTCATAAACTTTGTAATATTCACGAGTTGGATCGTTCATTAACATAACATAATCGCCAACATTGAAATCGGGAAACATTTCTGTAAAAAAACTTTGTGGCGTATAGGTTTTATACTCACCAATTTTGCCAGATTTATCAACAAATCTATATTCAAATTCTGTTGGAGGCTCTCCAAGGAATAAAACTAAGGTCTTATATATTTCAGACATCATTGCAAATTTCACATCTGCAATTTGCTTTGTAGAAGAATTTATTCTTTTTAAGTTATAAAGTTTTAATCCATTTTCACGAAGTTTTCTGGACAAAATTCTATTTAGCCAAGCAGAATTTTCGCTATGATAAGTTTCAGGCATTACTGTTTTGGGAACTGCTCCATATTTCCTAACTATATTTGCAAATGAATTCCATACGCCGCCGTCTCCAATTGGATTTTTGAAAAGCCATTCTATTGTTTTATCAGTAAAATCTTTATCTGAATTTTGCATTACAGCCTCTAAAAACAGATTGGATTTTTCTAATAAATCCCAGAAATAAGAGTGATTTACCGAAAACTCGAAACTTGAAAGCTCTTTATTGGCAATAATTTCAGGACGCAATGAATTTAAACCAGTAAACATCCAACAGCGACCAGACGATTCCTGATTAGTGATACCGCTAACTTTAACTTTGTATTTGAAATCATGATCTGTTTTTCCAGTAACATCTCTGTTAACTGATAGCTTTCTAACATCATTGTTTGTTAAAGCATTGCGAATGCCCTTATTACTTTCTGATGTTTTAGAATAAGCATCTCTAAAGTTCTTTAAACTTTGCTCATCAAGATTTCCAGTCTGAGCCGATAGTGTAATCGAAAAAACAAGAAATAAAAGACTTGTAATAATTAAATTTTTAATCATTTCTATGAAATATATTAATTAGCAATAAAATTTTTGTAAATATATAAAAAACATTTTTGTCTTCGTAGCCTTTCGTTAAAGTTTTATAGGAATCAATTAAAGCATAGATTTTTTAAAATAGTGGTTTGGTGCAATGTGTCTTCGACTTACTTTCGTCTCAGCTAAACCAATTTTGGCTCAGATTTTCAAACGTTTTTATGGATGGATAAACACTAAACAATTTATTATTTGCACCATCTTATAAGATACTATTCTGCGTTTTTCGCAAATAATAGCATGAGTTTCTTTTTATATCACGCTTACTTTAATTATATTTGTTCTGTATCGAATGTTTGAACAAATTTAAAAAAATCAAAATGAAAAAATTAGTGGTACTATCGGGAGCGGGAATAAGTAAGGAAAGTGGGATACCAACATTTAGAGATAACGATGGTCTTTGGAAATCGTATCGATTTGAGGAGGTTGCAACTCCTGAAGCATGGCAACGCGATCCAGAGCTTGTGCTGGATTTTTATAATTTTCGTAGAAAAGTCGTTGTTGAGGCACAACCTAATAATGCACATTTATTGTTAGCAGAATTACAAAAACAATTTGATGTACAAATAATAACACAAAATGTTGATGATTTGCATGAAAGAGCTGGCTCAAAAAACATATTGCACTTGCACGGAGAAATTAGAAAAGCACGCAGCATTACCGATGAAAATTTTGTAACTGATATTAAAGGTCCTGAGCTTAATATTGGTGATTTATGCCCAAAAGGTTCGCAATTAAGACCTCATATTGTGTGGTTTGGCGAAGCAGTACCAAATATCCCTAAAGCAATTGAAATTATTAAAACTGCTGATGTATTTCTTGTGGTAGGAACTGGATTACAAGTTTATCCGGCAGCAGGATTAGTGGATTATGTCAATCCAAATGCCCAAAAATTTATAATAGACCCAAGTGATGAATTTTATGTAAAAGATTTTCGTCATTTTAAAGAAAATGCAGTTGTAGGAATGCAGCAGTTTTATGAGTATATTAGAGCAATACTCGAATTAAAAATCTGAAAAAAAAATTGGATTAACGAGATGAAATAACAACTGTGGCTAAAGCCACTTGTTTTAGTATGTATTTCCCAGTCAGATAAATCTGACTGGAATAAATTTTATTATAGTAATTTTTAAAAATCCGAGTGAACGAAGAGCGTTGGCTTTACCCTCAAGGGGTTAGGGGTAGCGTAGGCAACAATAATAAAACTAAAAAAACATTCCTGCTAAACTCGAATTGCAACCTAGTGACTACAGCAAAGCTAAATCCGAGCGAACGGAGACTTCGAGACATTTTGGCTGATGCCAAAACCCTCAGTCTCCTTATTGCTCACGACCAACTTTGTGCAATATTTTAATAATTGACAAAATGTAAAAAAAACTGAAACAACGCGCTACCGCACGATTTTTTTCATCGTGTGGTTGCTATAATCACAGAATTTCAGGTCTATAAAAAAAAAGCATTTAGAGATTTGATAAATAATTTGTAAATTTGCACAGCTTATGGCTTATATTTTGCAATAAAGTAATTATAAAAACTTTATATTTTGAAAAAACTCTACTTATATCTTATTATCTTCTTGCTTACAACATTTGGGAGTTTTGCACAAAGCTTTCGAGTTTTAGCATTTGAAGAGGATATGAGTGATTTATCAGCTGTTTCGTTAGAGCGAAAAGATGTTAATGATCAAAAATGTGCAATTGTAAAAGTTTTTACTAATCTTAATGGCTTATTCTTTGAAACTCGTTTGGGCATTGAAGGAGATATTGTAAAAAAAACTGGCGAATACTGGATATATATTTCTCCGAGAGAAAAAATGCTAAAAATAATCAAGAATGGCTATATCCCTTTAGAATATCCTATTCCAGCAAATATTGAAGAGAGTAAAGTCTATAAAATGACTTTGACTGATAGCAATATTAGCTCAAGCACAATAAAAGAAACAGCAATTGCCGAATTTGTAGTAATAGAAACAAAACCAAATGGCGCTCAAGTTTATATTAATAACCAACTAAAAGGGGTTTCGCCTTTAACAGTACCATTACTTGAGGGCGAATATAATTGTCGTATAGAGATGGCTCTTTACAAAACAGAAGATTTTAACTTTACCCTTGAAGCTGGAAACACTTTTAAAATAAATAAAATATTGTCCGAACTTGATATTTATGGAAAAATAAAAATACACACTAATCTCGAAGGTGAAATTTATATTGACAACGAAAAAATTAGTTCTGGCTCTTATGAAGGACGATTGATTGAAGGACTCCATATTATTAAAATTCAGGCAGATAATCACAAATCTTACACTAAAGAAATTCTTGTAATTGCAAACAAAGAATATACTATCGAACAAACATTAGAACGAAAATTAAGCGTTATATCAGTACAATCAGAACCGCTTGGAGCCTCTATATTTATAGATGATGAGTTTGTTGGGACAACTCCAAAGTTTGTTCGTGATGTTTTTGTTGGAGAACGAGAAATCTCAATTGAAAAGCAAGGATATGCAACTCACAAAGAGCAAATTACAGTTGAATATGACAAAACCAAAGAATTTGTATTTAGACTAAAAGCGGCCAAACAATTTTCTATTAACACAAAACCACAGGGAGCAGATGTTTATGTTAATAATATTCTAATAGGACAATCGCCAATTGAGTTTGAATTAGATTATACAAAGCATAATAAAATAAAGATCAGCAAAAATGGCTATCATAATGTTTATGATGAATTCCCATCTGGAACGCAGTTAAATTCAAAATCTTACACTTTAGAAACTGCAATTCTTGCTAACAGAAGTAATGTAAATACTAGTATTAATACTAAGTCATCATGGAAAAATAGACGAAACACCAGCACAGACAGAACTGTATTTGGTTGGTCTTTGTCTGGATTAAATGCTAGACCTGGAGGAATGCAAACTTCATTTTATATTAATTTAGGCAATGCATCTCAGTACGCAGTTTTTATTGATGGAGGTTACCAATTTAATAATTATGACAATTCGTATATTAATGGAGTTATTAATTTTCCTAGATTTTCTATTGGATTAGGATATAATTTATGGTTCGGAAGTTTTGCAGTATTAGAAGGATTTGTTACTTATGGTCGCGAATATGCAATGGGATTAAATTGGAAGATATACGATCTTTGGGATTATCCACCAGATATGGTCTATACATATCATACAAAAGTAGGCTTAAGGGCGGCAGTGCGAATTTCGCCACATGCTGAACTATTTGGAGCGTATAATGTTAACTTAACTGACGGACCAGCTTATGATACTTTTGATGAGCAAGCAGTAATTAATGGAGCGAGTTATAATTATCAAACTATTTTTCCTGACCGCGATAGTGAAAATTGGGAAATAGGAATTAGGTTTGTTTTCTATTAAGGGATTGTCAAACAATAACTAGCAGTTTATCGGCTTAACAATTTTCATTTACCCAAAAACTCCAATACATTATCACTAATATAGCTTAAAGTATCATTATCTAATTCTGTATTTATTGGCAAAGAGAGTACAGTTTCGCACAATTTATCAGTTATTAGAAAATCATTTGGATTATAATGATATCCCTGAAAAGCCTTTTGATTATGTAAAGCAACTGGATAATATACCGCCGAAGCAATTCCTTTTGATTGTAAATATGCTTGTAAACCATCCCTATCAACATCATTAAGTATCATTGTATATTGATGAAAAGTATGTGTTGATTTATGAAATCTTTTAGGAGTAATAATTTTATCGCAATTTGCGAATGCTTTGTCGTAATAATCCGCAGTCGTGAGTCTTGCTAAATTATACTCATCAAGAAGTGGTAATTTTACACGCAAAACAGCCGCTTGTATTGTATCTAATCTTGAATTAACACCAATTCTATCATGATAATACCTAACTTTCATACCATGATTAACAATAGAATTTAGTTTTTCGCTAAGCTCATCATCATTTGTAAAAATTGCACCTCCATCCCCGTAACAGCCAAGATTTTTTGATGGGAAGAAAGAAGTACAACCAATATGTCCAATAGTACCAGCTTTTTTTGTCCAGCCTTTATCAGAAGTAAAATCACTACCAATTGCCTGAGCGGTATCTTCGATGACATAAAGATTGTATTTTTCAGCAATTTCCATTATTCTATCCATATCGGCACATTGTCCAAATAAATGAACAGGCATAATTGCTTTAGTTTTGGGCGTAATTGCTTTTTCAATTTCAGCGGGATTGATGCAAAAAGTATCAGGATCAACGTCCACCATTACAGGCGTTAATTTTAGTAAAGCGATAGTTTCTACTGTCGCAATAAAAGTAAAATCAGTAGAAATAACTTCATCACCAGGTTGTAAACCAAGAGCCATCATAGCAATTTGCAAAGCATCTGTACCATTACCACAAGTAATTACGTGTTTTACATTTAGATATTCTGCAAGTTCATTTCTTAATATTTTTACATCATCGCCATTTATAAAAGCAGTATTATCAATAACATTGAGGATATTTTTGTCTATCTCATTTTTAATTTTAAGATACTGCGACCTAAGGTCAACCATTGGAATATTCATATAATCAAAATTTATTTAATGCAAAAATAGTTTTTTTTAATGAATAAGTAAAAACATCCGCTTTAACAAATATCAAACAAATAAAAAAAATCTAAAAACAAAAAACCGTCCATATTTAGCACGACTTTAAACAAAATTTGTTATCTTTGAAGAAACTAAATAATAAGGATATGAGCATAAACCGCCCACAACTAATCGACATCATTGCTAAAAAAGGCAATATCAGTAAAGCAGAAGCGAACAAAAGTTTAAA
Source organism: Bacteroidales bacterium (assembly GCA_028702535.1). Classification (GTDB taxonomy): domain Bacteria; phylum Bacteroidota; class Bacteroidia; order Bacteroidales; family ML635J-15; genus Bact-19. The sequence continues at coordinate 22,577 of JAQVOR010000005.1, read as the reverse complement.
ACTTGTACTTGAGAGTATAGGCGAAGCACTGGCAACAGGCGAAAACGTAACACTTGTAGGCTTTGGTACATTTAGAGTAACAGAGCTTGCAGCACGTACAGGCAGAAACCCACAAACAGGCGAGAAAATGCAAATTAAAGCTAAAAAAGTAGTGCGTTTTAAGGCTGGTAATGAACTAGCAAGTAAGGTAAAGTAAGAAAAAAACTTGTAAAATTGATAACATAAAATTAAAGGTGGCTTCGAGACATTTTGGCGAGCCAAAACCCTCAGCCACCTTTAATTTTGGTAAACAGTATCACAGTATCACAGAATCACAAAAAAAACGGTTCTCGGTTCTGAAAACTGTTCTCGGTTCTCGGTTCAATGTTTCAAATCCGGCGGATAACTGCGAACTGTAAACTGAAAACCGTTCTCTGTTCTCGGTTCTCGGTTTGAATCACAACATCACAGAATCAAAGTATCACAGAATCACAGCATCACAGTATCACAGAATCACAGAATCACAGCATCACAGTATCACAGTATCACAGAGTCACAAAAAAAACGGTATTCAGTATTCGGTATTCGGTTTCGATGGATGTATCACAGAATCACAGTATCACAGAATCACAACATCACAGTATCACAGAATCACAACAAAAACGGTATTCAGTATTCGGTATTCGGTTTCGATGGATGTATCACAGAATCACAGTATCACAGAATCACAGCATCACAGTATCACAGTATCACAGTATCACAGAATCACAGTATCACAGAATCACAGTATCACAGAATCACAGCATCACAGTATCACAACAAAAACGGTATTCAGTATTCGGTATTCGGTTTCGATGGATGTATCACAGAATCACAGTATCACAGCATCACAGAATCACATACCTACCTAAAAAAGCACCAAACATGTTACTTAACACAAAACAACATTACTGTATCATTTGAAAAATAGGTTAAAAAAATATATCTTTGAGCAATACAAATTTATATTTAATCTAAAATATTTCAAAATTATTTAGTTATGGCTAGAAAAAATGTTATTATTATTGGAGCTGCTGGAAGAGATTTTCACAACTTCAACATGTGTTACAGAGGCAAAGAAGAATACAACGTAGTCGCTTTTACGGCTGCTCAAATTCCTGATATCGATGGAAAAAAATATCCTACAGAGCTTGCAGGCGAATTATATCCTAATGGTATTCCAATTTATAACGAATCAGAGTTGCCACGATTAATTAAAGAATTTAACGTTCAAGATTGTGTATTTGCATATAGCGATATGCATTATGTAAAAGTAATGAACATCTGTTCTGTTGTTAATACAGCAGGAGCTAATTTTATATTATTAGGCTTGAATGACACAATGTTAAAATCTACAAAACCTGTAATTGCAACTGGAGCAGTTAGAACTGGTGGTGGTAAAAGCGAAGCCTCAAGACGTATAATTGACTTACTAAAAGAAAAAGGTTTAAAAGCTTGTGTAATTCGTCACCCAATGCCTTATGGAGACTTAGCAAAGCAAGCTGTTCAGCGTTTTGCAAAAGTTGAGGACTTAAAATTACATAAATGTACTATCGAGGAGATGGAAGAATACGAACCTCATGTTGTTAGAGGCGACATCATTTATTCAGGTATTGATTATGAAGCAATTTTGCGTCAAGCCGAAAAAGAAGATGTTGATATTATACTTTGGGATGGTGGTAATAATGATTTTCCATTTATTAAACCAGATTTGATGTTTACTATTGTTGACCCACAAAGAGCAGGACACGAATTAACATATTATCCAGGTGAAACAACTCTAAGAATGGCAGATGTAGTAATTATAAACAAAATTGAAAGCTGCGACTTAGCAGATTTACAATTACTACGTAAAAATATTGCAACACTTAATCCTACTGCTGCAGTTGTTGATGCAGTTTCGCCTTCTAGTGTTGATAAACCAGAACTTATTAGAGGTAAAAAAGTTTTAGTTATTGAAGAAGGACCAACAGTAACTCACGGGGAAATTAAATATAATTATGGAAGTATAACTGCACAAAAATATGGTGCAACCGAATTAGTTGATCCAAGACCTTATGCTGTAGGTAAGATTAAAAAAACTTTCGAAATTTATCCAGGTCTAGGTACTATTCTTCCTTCGATGGGTTATAGCGATGAGCAAATCAAAGATTTAGAAACTACTATCAAAAACACTCCTTGCGATGCAGTAGTTATAGCTACTCCTATTGATCTTAATAGAATTATCAAAATCGACAAACCTAGTGTGAAAATTGGTTACGAATTATTTGACATAGGTACTCCTAGTATAAAAATGTATCTTGATGAGTTCGCAACAAAATTTATAAAGTAAAATCTTAATAAATCTAATATAAAAGCTCCTAAATGGGAGCTTTTTTTTTGCCTTAGTTATCCGAATTATTGTATCTTTGCACAAAACTTTAAGAATAATTAATGAAGAATACTCGTAATTTTTGCATAATAGCACATATTGACCACGGAAAAAGTACCCTAGCAGACAGATTACTTCAAATCACTGGATCAGTTACTGATAGACAGTTTCAAAACCAAGTGCTTGACGATATGGATTTAGAAAGAGAAAGAGGCATTACTATAAAGAGCCATGCTATTCAAATGGATTATGTTAAAGATGGTCAGAAATACGTTCTTAATCTGATAGATACTCCTGGTCATGTTGACTTTTCGTATGAAGTTAGCAGATCTATTGCGGCTTGTGAAGGCGCTTTGCTTATAGTTGATGCGACCCAAGGCGTACAGGCACAGACAATCTCAACTTTATACCAAGCAATAGATAATAATTTGGAAATTATTCCAATTCTTAATAAAATGGATCTTGATGCAGCAATGCCCGATGAAGTTGAAGATCAAATTATTGAATTAATTGGCGTTGACAGAGAAGATATTATTCATGCTAGCGGTAAAACAGGCTATGGAATTGAAGATATTCTTGATGCAATAATTTCTAAAGTCCCCGCTCCAAAAGGAGATCCAAACAAACCGCTGGAAGCTTTGATTTTTGACTCTGTTTATAATTCTTTTCGTGGAATTATTGCTTATTTCCGAATTTTAAATGGAACTATCAAAAAGAAAGAACTCGTAAAGTTCGTGAATACAGGCAAAGAATATTATGGAGAGGAAATTGGAGTGTTAAAGATGGGGAATAATGAACCAAGAGACACTCTTTCTGCTGGTGATGTTGGATATATTATTTCTGGAATAAAAACCGCCGTCGAAGTCAAAGTTGGTGATACAATCACTAGTGTCGCTAATCCTTGTCACGAAGCTATTGATGGCTTCTCGGAAGTAAAACCTATGCTCTTTGCAGGTATTTATCCTGTTGATGCTGATGATTATGAAGAATTGCGATCTGCAATTGATAGACTTCAACTTAATGACGCTTCTTTAACCTATACTTTGGAATCATCTGCCGCATTAGGTTTTGGTTTTAGGTGCGGTTTTTTAGGATTATTACACATGGAAATAGTGCAAGAACGTCTCGATCGAGAATTTGACATGGATGTAATAACAACAGTCCCAAACGTTCAATATCTCGCATACACAACAAAAGGTGAAGTTATTGAAGTCCACAATCCTTCGGGAATGCCTGAACCTAACTACCTTGAATATGTCGAAGAACCATATATCAAAGGAACTGTAATTACAAAATCTGATTATGTAGGATCAATTATAAAATTGATAATCGACAAAAGAGGAATGCTGCAAGATCAGATTTATTTAAGTACTGATCGAGTTGAACTTAAATTTGAAATTCCATTAGGTGAAATTGTCTTTGACTTTTACGATAAACTTAAAAGTATTTCGAAAGGATACGCTTCATTTGACTATTATCAGTCAGGATATGAAAAATCCAAACTTGTTCGTCTTGACATTTTATTAAATAGTGAAATGGTAGATGCACTCTCAACACTTACTCACTTCGACAATGCTCAAAATTTTGGACGCCGCATGTGCGAAAAACTTAAAGACTTAATTCCGCGCCAGCAATTTGATGTCGCAATTCAAGCTGCTATTGGCAGTAAAATCATTGCTCGTGAAACAGTTAAAGCCCTGCGTAAAGATGTTACTGCAAAATGTTATGGTGGCGATATTACTCGAAAACGCAAACTACTCGAAAAACAGAAAAAAGGTAAAAAGAGAATGCGTCAGGTAGGAAATGTTGAAGTACCTCAATCTGCATTTTTGGCTGTTTTAAAACTTGATTAAAACCCTAAACTCGGAATACTTCGACAAGTGTACCTGTCGAACTGGTTTATCGAAGTAAGCGAAGTCAAAATGGACAAAATACAATGAAAAAACTTTGCGACTTTGCGAGAGAACTCAGAACTCGGAACTCCAATTATTTCATTTGTATATTTTAAAAGCACTTTAATATAATATTAAAATATTGAAAAATAACACAAAGCCAACATTTCCATAGCTATTGCAGTACTATTTTGTATTTCATCGAATATGACCAAACAAATTTCATACAATTACAACAAACTTAATTATCACCATTTGCATATTACTAATTTTGAGTATATCTTTGTTTTGTTTAGTAAAAGTTATGGATAAAAAAACAAAATATAGAACACTTCTTATAAGTATTGCACTTAGCGTGTTTGCTGTTGGTGTTTTCTTTTTGCTATCATTTTCGTTGTAGCTATTTTCCTGATTTAAAAGTTTTAGCAACTTTTTTAAACATCCTCAGATTTTCTTCAAAATCCCCATAAGTTATCCCCACTAATACATAATAATCTTGTCCATTAAATAAAACCACTTGGTAAATTAGCTCCATTTTATACAATTCTTTATTTTTACCCATTGAAAAAATTTCATAACCACTTAGATTATTAATACTTATGGACTTAGGTTCACGAGACATATCCTTTACCCACTCAAGAGGATATAAATCGAATAACTGCACACAAAGAGTTTTCTTTTCATCATTCGAGATCGGATTTATTGCAGTTTGATGCCTAATCATAAATGAGGTTTTATTAGCAGTATTAGACGGAACAAAACCGTCATCAGTAAAAGTCATTGAGCTAAACATCAAATTGCCTTTTTTCAAAATAGTACCACTAACATCAACAGAAAAATCAAAACGATCAAGCATATCAGATTTCATGTCAGTATCATAATAAACGCTAAGCAATGCATCTTTAACCTCTTGTTTATGTTTATCCGAAGCGGTCGAAAGTACTGATGCACTTATAAGATATGAACGATAAATATCTCCAACAACAAGCATTATACGAGTATAAACTCTATTATAAGCCGACTGTTTACCTTCTATTAGCATAGCATCAAATCCATTAATTTTGTAAAAACTTGTTTTATCAAGTATTACTCCGCTTTTAAATAAAGATTTTTTATCAAATCCTAAAAAATTACGATTAACATCGCCAGGCAACTCTGTTATGACTATACTGGTACCAGCAATTTTATGTGTAAAACCATTATAATTTGTGCTTTTAACAAAACCGTTTGGCAAAGACATTTGTATATTTGTACCAGAAACTATTTGATAATTGGCATTAAGATTGTTATTGATTTCAATCGCTTTTGAATTATATGATTGTGAAAATATTGGACTTGTCAATAAAACAAAAAAAAGTATGTTAAAAATATTTTTCATAAATAAATTTTCGTAAAGTTAAATAATATGTTTTATTTGCTAAAATAAATCTTTTAAACCAAAGCAATACTTATGCCATATAACAGACACATAATAATAACTTTAGTTGCTTTTATGCTAACTATAAATAATGCAAATGCAATTAATACCGATACTTTACCATGTATAGACAAAGTATATTCAAATTTATTGAAATCTGTTCGTATGCACCAATCAGGTTGGGAAAATAGTTATCCAGTAATGAATTTGTATGGCGATAACCCACTACTTTTCAGTTTCGACCAAATGGATGGGCAACCAATTGATTTCTACTATACAATTATTCATTGTACGCATAATTGGAAGCCCTCAAAGCTAATGTTTTTTGAATTTGCCGAAGGGTTTGAAGAAAATGAAATAAGAGATTATGAAGATTCACACAATACAATTGTTCCTTATACTCACTTTTCATTAGAGATACCTAACCGAGATATTAAACCTAAGCTATCGGGTAATTATTTGCTAATAATTTATTCAAAAGAAGACACAAATCGAATTTTGTGTACTAAGCGATTTATGATATACGAAAACCTTGTAAGCGTTGAGGGACGAGTAAACGAAGCCCCCGAAAGTGATTATCGCAAAAAATACCAAAAAGTGGATTTCAAAATTAAGCATAAGTCTTATAATATATCAAACCCTCATAATGATCTTAAAATTGTGGTTTTACAAAACTATCAATGGGATAATGCCATTACAGACATAATTCCGTCATTTCTTGACAATGAATATCTTGTTTATGAATGGGACGACAAAATTAATTTTAATGCGGCAAACGAATATAGATATTTTAGCTTTAATAATCTTGAAATTTATTCAGAGTTCGTTGAAAATATCGAATTTCGCAAACCATATTACTATATAAAAATATACAAAGGAAAGCCAAAGTTTTTTGAGCCGTATAGCTCCATTGAAGATATCAACGGGCGTTATGTGGTAAGCACCAAAAGGTTTGCAAATAAAGACTATCCCGAAGTCGAAGCCGAATATGCAATTGTAGATTTTAGCCTCGATTACAACTCGCCTATTTCTAATGCTGACGTGTATATTTTCGGCGAACTTACGGGCTACGAATTAAGTGATGAGTATAAACTCAAATACAATCTTGAAACAAAATCGTACAATAAACTTTTATTCCTAAAACAAGGGTATTACAATTATAGATATGTTTTAGTTAGTCGTGAAGATGGGGCAAAAAGCGACCATAGTTTTTTTGAAGGCTCGTATCGCGAAACAGAAAACGATTATTTACTATTTGTATATCATAGAGACCCATCATCAACTTACGATAAGTTAATAAATTTTACTCAATTTAATAGTAGAAACTAAATGATGCAGTAATCCAGTTATCCAGAATCACACACGCTACCGCACGATTTTTTCATCGTGTGGTTGCAAGTATCACTCAAATTTATTATCCTCACAATCATTATATTTCTGATTGTAAATTTTTTCCATTTCATCTTCAAAGAAAAACTTATCACTAAAAGCAGGTTTTAAGTCGCTCATCCAAGAAGCTTCTTCATCATATTTTGCAAAGAACGGCATAGCCACCCAATCGGGATTACGTCCCTGAATAAATCGGAGAGCAAAGACTTTTTCACCATTAATTTCGGCTATACCAGATACCATAACTTTACCTGGTGTACAGGACATACTTGGTCCTCTGACAGTACGGCATATTCCACTAACCTGACTATAAGCTTCTCTAAATATATCGTGTGCTTTATAAATAGGCAGTTCAAAAAAATCTTTTGCTCCTGTATCTCTTGCCATAAACATATAATATGGAATACAATTAAGATTTACTTGCTTTCGCCACATATCGACCCAAATATTAGGGTCATCATTAATATGTTTAAAAATAGGCGATTGTGTTCTAATTTGTGCTCCAGTCAACCGCAAAGCTTTTATCGCATCTTTAACTGCATTTGTGCTTAATTCTACGGGATGACTAAAATGTGCCATAATAGCCAGATTTATACCTTTATCAACTATCATTTTAAACAAACTGAGCATCTCCTTAGAGTCTGGAGCATGAGTGTATCGATAAGGCCAAAAAGACAAGGATTTAGTTCCTATCCTAATAGTTTGAATATTGGTTTTATCAATTACTTTCAATATTGGGTCTAAGTATTTTTTAAACACTTTATAACTCATTGTCATGGGGTCGCCACCAGTAAAGAGTAGATCTGTAACCTCATGATGTTCCTGTAAATATTTAGCAAGCTCAAGCGACTCCTTGCTTGCAAACTTCATATTTTTTTCTCCAATAAACTGTGGCCATCTAAAACAAAATGTACAATAAGCATGACATGTCTGTCCCGAACTTGGAAAAAACAATACCGTCTCACGATATTTATGTTGAACACCTTGCATCAATTCATTATCAAATACAGGGACATTTAAACATTTTTGCCCCGCAGGATGAGGGTTTAACTCAATTCGGATATTATTACAGAGCCTTGATAACTCATCGTCTGGGATATTATCTTTCAAAGCCTTTTCAATCTGATTATAATGCTCTTCTTTCAACATTTCCTTTTGTGGAAAAGTCAAATTATAAATAGGGTCATTTTTATAATCATCCCAGTTGATTAACTCCTCAATTACGTAATTATTTGTTTTAAAAGGCAATACATTTCCTACAACCTGAATTGCATTAAAATCTGCTTCTGATAAAGCTGAAAGTTGCTTTATCTTTTTATAATTTCTTAATGTGTATGATTTATATTTTTTCTCTGTCATATATCTGTCGCAATATTATATTTAAATAAAAGGAAAGGGATGCAAAATTAACAAAAAACAATAACTTATTAAGTTTACAACTAACTAAATATGCAAAAATTATACTACACGAACAATTCTTTTTGGTCTTATCACATATTTAATGAGAGCATCAATTTAATTTTTTATGCTTTCAGTTTCGCACAAACTTACCAATTTCTATCGCCGCAACGGAACAAACTACTGATGCAAAACCAATTAAAATTCATATATTACAACGAAAAGAAACTTATTATTGTCTTGTATTAAAATTTTGAGTATCTTTATACTTAGGAATTTACACAAAAAAGCTATGAAAAAAACTACATTTTATTACGCTATATTAATCATTGCTTCAATAGTGTTTGCAATAGATTTAAAAGCACAATCAGAATTTGTTGAAAATAAAGGGCAGTGGAATAAAAATGTCCGTTATAAAATGGAATTACATGATGGTGCGTTGTTTTTAGAGGATAATTGTATTACTTATAATTTTATTAATCCCGATGAGATGAATTATTCGGCCGCTCATCATGGTGCAGAAGGTTCATCAAATTCGCTTTTAAAATCGGCACATGCATATAAAATGAAATTTATTAATGCGAACGATTCTCCTGATATTATTGTAACAAATGCAAGTAAAGATTATAATAATTATTACATAGGCAATGATCAATCAAAATGGGCTTCACATGCAAAAAAATATGTCAATGTAAGCTATCATAATGTTTATAGTGGTATTAACATAGATTTTCATGCACACAAAAACAGTATGAAGTATGATATTATTCTTAAACCTGGAGCCAACCTCAACGACATTCTATTTGAATATGTTGGTGCAGACTTGCTTTCGATTGAAAACGGGAATTTAATTATTTCGACCACCGTAAATACAGTAACCGAACTAAAACCTTATGCATATCAAATTTTCGATGGAGACACTATTGAGATTACATGCAATTATGTATTAAAACGTAATCGCATAAGTTTTGAATTAACAGGAAATTATGAAAAGACCAAAGATTTAATTATTGATCCGTCGCTTGTTTTTTCTACATACTCTGGTTCATTAGCAGACAACTGGGGATTTACTGCAACTTATGATTATAAAGACAATGTTTACTCGGGCGGTATTGTATTTGAGACTGGATACCCTACAACAATTGGAGCTTATCAAATGAATTTTGCAGGAGGCACACCTCCTATCCCAGGGAATTCATATTATGCTGCAGGATGTGATATTGGTATCATAAAATATAATGAAGACGGAACCCAAAGATTATTTGCGACTTATCTTGGTGGTGCTGGAGGACAAGAAATGCCGCATAGCCTTGTGGTTACCGAGAATAATGATCTCCTAATAATGGGGACAACAGGCTCGCCCGATTTTCCAGTTTCAGCTAATGCGTTTCAATCAAATTTTGCAGGCGGAACATCAATTGTTTATGATAACGTTATCGGTTTTGGAGGTGGAGTAGATATATTTGTTACCAAAATTAGTGAAGATGGCTCACAAATGTTAGGAAGCACTTATATAGGAGGTAGCGGCAATGATGGATTAAATTATCAACTACACCTTAACGATCCCGATCCAAATACAGGAATAAATTACATTCTAATGCATGGAAATGATTCACTTTATTATAATTATGGCGATGGTGCTAGAGGAGAAATTATAGTTGATGATAAAGATATGGTTTACGTAGGAACAAATACTTTCTCAAACAATTTTCCAGCAGGCATAAATCCTGGTTTTCAACCCACAAGTGGTGGCAAACAAGACGGAATTGTTTTTAAATTAAATAAAGATTTATCTTTAATGCTGTGGTCGAGCTATTTGGGAGGTACAGAAGATGATGCAATTTTTAGTCTATCTCTAACAGAAGACGGAAATGTTATAGTTGCAGGTGGTGCGGTTTCAACTAATTTTCCAGTAACAGCAGGTGCATATAACACAACGCATAATGGCGGGACGACTGACGGTTTTGTGGCAAAAATAAACCAAAATGGAAATCAATTATTAGCTTCTACTTATTTTGGGTCTAACACGTATGATAATGCTTATTTTGTAAGAACTGATAGATACAATAATATCTTTATTTGTGGACAAACAAAAGCTAGTGGAACAACACTAATCCAAAATGCTGCATATTCAGTACCTAATAGCGGACAATTTATCACAAAATTCAATAACAGTTTAAGTGATGTTGTTTGGTCAACTGTTTTTGGAACTGGTAATGGACGCCCCAATATTTCGATTACTGCATTTGCAGTAGATGTTTGCGACAGAGTATATTTGTCGGGTTGGGGACGTGAGTGGGCATATTCATATTATAATGCTCAAGGAAATTACTATACTTGGGCAGACCAATATGGAACAAAAGGTTTGCAGCTAACTTCTGATGCAATACAAACCGCGACAGATGGACAAGATTTTTACGTTCTCGTTTTAAATGAAGATGCTAGCAATCTCGAATATGCCAGTTTCTTTGGAGAAGTGCATTATGCAAGTTGTGGGTATTCGGGCCACGACCACGTGGACGGCGGCACAAGTAGATTTGACAAAAAAGGCAATATTATTCAATCGGTCTGTTCAAGTTGTGGCGGTTGCCAAGAATTTCCTACCTACCCCGCCCCAGGCGTGTGGTCAACATCAAATAATGCAGCAAATTGTAATAATGCTGTCTTTAAAATAAGAATTATCGAAAATCTTGCAGAAGCAAACTTCGAGCCTGTACCAATAGGCTGTGCTCCATATCAAGTTCAGTTTAACAATAATTCACAAGGTACAACTTTCCAGTGGAATTTTGGTGATGGCTCACCAATATCTAATGCTTTAAATCCTTCCCATCTTTATACACAAGGTGGTACATATACCGTTAGCTTAATTGTTGGAGATCCTGCAAGTTGTAATTTCTACGACACTATTACTCGTATCATAACTGTAGTAGAACCTGGACAAACAAATTTACCGGATATCGAAATTTGTCCCAACGAACACACTCTTATTGGTCCCTCAGGCTCATATCCATCTGGTACAACTTTTAATTGGGTCGAAGGAAGTAACCTCAACAATTATTATATTCAAAATCCTATTGCATCACCTAACGTAACTACCGATTATCTTCTTATAGCAAATGGTGTTTGTATCGATAGTACATGGCAACGAGTTATTGTTTATGAACCGGATATTGACATTTTTGCATCAAATGACACACTCATCTGCGATGGAGATGCCATTCAACTTTTTGCTGGTAGTAATGGAATGGTAAACACTTGGCAATGGTCATCTTCACCATCATTTACTAATACATTATCAAATACAACGCAATTATTAGTTACGCCTTCCACAAACACAACTTATTATGTCAGAGCACAAGAAAATATTTGTAATACCTTTGTAACAGAACAAGTAACGGTTAGCGTTCATCATTTTAACTATAATTTAAACCCCGAGCATATTATATGTTTAGGAGAAACAATAAATCTCACTTTAACAAATTATAATTCAAACGACCAGCTCTCGTATATTTGGTCTCCGACTTCTCAAATTTTAAGTGGTGCAGATTCTAATTCACCTCTTGTAGAACCTTCCTCTAACACAACTTTTTATGTTACAATAACAAATCAAATAGGCTGCGTAACTACCGATCAGGTTTTAGTTACAATTGATAATATTATGCTTAATTCACCCTCTGTTGCTCATAATCCTTGTTTTGGGGATTGTACTGGAACCATTAACATTTCTGCATCAGGTATTGCTCCATATTCGTTTGAATGGAATAATGGTGCTACTGGAAATCAAATATCAGATTTATGTGTAGGAACATATACTGTTACAGTAATTGATAATCTTGGTTGTACTGCTACATCAACTGTTTTAGTTAATCAACCTACCGAATTATTAGCAGACTTTACAAATGTAGTTGTACCCGAATGCGATGGCGTTGGTTATGGTTCTGCAACAGTTGATGTAAATGGTGGAACACCTCCATACACTTATCACTGGGGGTTTGGAGGCAATCAATCTTATAATAATGAATGTCTCATTGGAACCAATTTTGTAACTGTTACAGACGCAAATAATTGTAAAACATTTATTAGCATTTACATGCCTTCGCCAGGGACTTTAACCTCAACACTTGACTCATACTCAATGATAAAATGTTATGGACAATGCGATGGGCACGCTATTGTCTCGGCCGAACTCGGTACTCCTCCATATATTTACAATTGGTCTAATGAACAACATACACCAGAAATACACAATCTGTGTGCTGGACCCTATACTGTTACAATCCTTGATGTCGATAATTGTGTTTCGCATCAATATATCTACATAAATCAACCCGACACTCTAATTACCCAAGCCGTGATAGCAGACGAAATACTTTGTCATGGAGAATTTGGCGATATAATATTACAAACTACAGGAGGAACTCAACCCTATACCTATCAGTGGTCAAATGGTTCTAATAACAATCAACTTAACGGCGTTGCAGCAGGACAATATTCAATAACACTTACTGATGCAAATAATTGTATAGAGTATAGTAATGTTTTGCTACCTCAGCCTGAAAAAATTATGCTCAACATTACTACATATAATATGCTTTGCGATAATGTTTGCAATGGAAAAATATATTCTAATGTAAGCGGAGGAACACTACCTTATCACTATTCGTGGAGTAATGGCAGCCTAAAACACTTTGCAGATAAATTATGTGAAGGAGATTATGAACTTATTCTTAAAGATGCTAATAATTGTACTATTGCTGAAAATTTTACTATTGCTAACGAAGGCTATGTACCAGATCTCGCAGCTGATGCTAATAAATATGAAGTATTTGAGGGCGAAGAAGTCAAACTTATTGCTAAATCAAGCATGAATGGAACTTATCAATGGAATAACGAGCAATATTTGAATAACTCAAAAATCGCTAACCCAATTGCGATACTTAAAGACTCAACTCTGTTTAAAGTATCTTTTCGTGATGAGAATAACTGCATAGCTACTGATACAGTTTACATTAGAGTTAAAAAAGTGATTTGTGGCGACCCTTATGTTTATGTACCAAACGCATTTACTCCTAATGGTGACGGAAATAATGACTATTTTAAACCTTATTATCCTTTGGCACTTGTTACCGAACTATACTTTGCTGTTTATGACAGGTGGGGAAATGCTATTTTTGAAACAACCGATATAAACTCCTCTGGTTGGGACGGTACATATAAAGGAGAAAGTCTTGCAACAGATGTTTATGTTTTTTGGCTAAAAGCAAGATGCCTAAATGGTGAAGTGTATAATCACAAAGGAAATGTAACTTTGCTAAGATAAATATGTATATCAAAAATAAACCGTATTGTACTAAACCAAACTCACTCCATTCATTTCTGTAGGTTTTTCTAAGCCCATCAGTTTTAAGATAGTTGGTGCCACATCAGCCAATATTCCGTTCTCAATTTTGTTATAAGAACTATTAATAATAATACACGGAACAGGATTTAGCGAGTGTGCAGTATTAGGAGTATTATCAGGATTTAATACGTAGTCGGCATTTCCATGATCAGCAATTATTATTATTACATAATCATTCTTTTTAGCAGTTTCAACAACCTCTCCTACTAATTCATCAACAGTTTCAACTGCTTTTTTTATAGCCTTATACACTCCAGTATGTCCAACCATATCGCCATTAGCAAAGTTTACAACTATTAAATCATGTAAATCTTTATTAATTTCTCCAATCAAAGCTTCTTTAACTTCTGGAGCACTCATTTCGGGTTGTAAATCGTAAGTTGCAACTTTTGGTGATTGAATTAAAACTCGGGCTTCATTTTTAAAAATATCTTCACGACCGCCACTAAAAAAGAATGTAACATGAGCATATTTTTCGGTTTCGGCAATTCTCAACTGATTTAATCCATTATTAGCAACAATTTCACCAAGTGTATTTTGTAAATTATCTTTATCATATACAATATTAATATTCTTAAATGACTCATCGTATCGGGTCATTGTATAATACTGTAACGAAATAGTTTGCATTCCATGTTCTGGAAAATTTTGCTGAGTCAATGCAGTTGTAATCTGGCGTAATCTATCAGTTCTAAAATTGAAGCAAATTACCACATCATCTTTTTGTATTGTAGTTACTGGATTATTATTATCATCAACCATTACTATCGGCTTTATAAATTCATCAGTAACTCCATTCTCATAAGATTTTTGCATACTATCAATAATGTCAGTACTTTTCTCACCTATTCCGCTAATCATCAAGTCGTAACCTATTTTAACTCTTTCCCAACGTTTATCGCGATCCATTGTATAATAACGCCCAACTAAACTCGCCAATTTAACAGATGAAGTTTTTAAAACATCACTTACTTTTGTTAAAAAGCCGATTCCACTTTTAGGATCAGTATCTCGACCGTCAGTTAAAGCATGTATAAATGTTTTTTTATGTCCAAGCTGGTCCGAAAGTTTTGCAAGAGCTAATAAATGATCCTCGGTAGAATGTACACCACCATCAGAAACCAAACCAAGCAAATGAACCTGCTTATCATTTTTTTTAGCATAATCGAAAGCCTTTTTCAAGACTGGATTCTTATAAAAGCTACCATTCTCAACCTCCTTGTTTATTCTCACAAGATCTTGATAAACAATACGTCCAGCACCAATATTCAAATGTCCAACCTCCGAATTACCCATTTGTCCATCTGGCAATCCTACATCTTCACCACAAGCCAATAATTCCGAATTTGGATATTCTTTTAAAAATCTATGATAATTTGGTGTTTTTGAGTTACTTATAACATCTGATTTACTACCGTCTCCTTTTCCCCACCCATCAAGGATCATTAAAAGCACTTTGTTGTTTTTCATAATTTTAAAATATTTAAGTCTAATATTTAGTCTTTTCTAATTTTAGCACAAAATTACAATATATTTTGACAAAATTTTAAATTGTCATGTTTATAAAAACTATTCCTAAATTCATAAGTTCGTTTAAATGTATTAACCATATAGCTTGCAAATTGTTATGCATTTTTGAAGATTTGCAATAAATCTACTATAATCACGAGATTTGGATTAGTTTATGTCGATGCACAAAGTAAGAAATAAAATTCACACCTTATCTCATAAAGTAAACTTTGTTTCAAAAAAATCTCATTAAAAATTGACTACTTATCAGATTATAAAACCTAAACTTGAGCAATTAGATCCAAATTCACTAAAAAAGTCAAGCAAAATGATTACTTTACAAACACATTCAAAAAATTATTGTATTTTTACCCTCTAAAATTTGTTGTGTTATGAGAATTGGTATTATTGGTTACGGAAAAATGGGAAAAGCTATTGAACAAATAGCCTTGCAAAGAAATCATATCGTAACAGTGATCGTTGATTTAGAAAATAAAGACAGCATTGCTGATCAATTAAAAGGTAATGTAGATGTCGCTATTGAATTTACTACTCCCGATTCTGCAAAAAATAATATTTTCGACTGTGCCTCAGCAGGCATTCCAATTGTCTCTGGTACAACAGGTTGGAAGATAGATGAGAACCAAATTAAACAAATCTGTCAAGATAATAATAGCTCTGTGTTTTATGCATCTAATTATAATATAGGTGTAAATATTTTTATGGAGATAAACGAAAAACTTGCAGATCTACTCTCCGATTTCGCTTCTTATGATGCTTGCATAGAAGAAACACATCATATCCATAAACTCGACAAACCCAGTGGTACTGCAATAAGTTTGGCTAAAGGAATTTTTAAAAACAACACTAAATATGTTAATTTTGAGTTAAAACCTGTAACAGACAAACGAAACCTTGAAATAGAATCGTTTAGAGAAGGCGAAATAATAGGAGATCATAAAATAATTTGGGAAAGCGAAATAGATAAAATAACACTTGAACATAATGCAAAAGACCGTGCCGGATTTGCTATTGGAGCAGTTTTAGCGGCAGAATTTTTAATGAACAAAAAAAGTGGTTACTTTACAATGCGTGATTTATTAAAACTACAAAATAATGGCAAATAAAAAAATCGACTTAAAATCGAGAATACTTAATTCAAAATTTTATAAAAAAATCAATACTAAATATGTATGGTTTGCTTTAGTTACAATATGCTACATTTTATGGGTAGTTTGGTTAGGTAACTATTGGTGGCTATTGTTAGAGCTTATTATTATTGACATTTATTTAACAAAATATGTTCGTTGGGCATTTTGGAAACCTCGAAAAGATAAAAAATATTCCAAAATCAAAAGAAAAACTCTCGAATGGGTTGATGCTCTAATATTTGCGGTTATTGCTGCCTCATTTATACGGATATTCTTTTTCGAGGCTTTTACTATTCCGACTTCCTCAATGGAGAAGACGCTCATGGTTGGAGATTACCTTTTTGTCAGCAAAGTAGCCTATGGTCCTCGTGTACCCATGACACCAATATCATTTCCATTTGTACATCACACATTACCACTAACAAAATCGACACCATCATACCTAACATGGATAGAAACAGAATATCGAAGAATGGCTGGCTGGGGCGATGTTCAACGCGATGATATGGTAGTTTTTAATTTTCCAACAGGCGATACAGTTGTAATCCAAAACCAAGCACAAGATTATTACGACATTACAAGAATTGCAGCATACATAATGGAAGAAAGTGACAAAGCATATCTTGCAAATAATAATTTTGATACTACAAAATTGGCGAGCCTAAAACCTAACGAGTATTATTATCAACTTGCATATTACATTTTTGACCCAAATACAAATCCTGCACATAATGCAGAAATGATTGAAGATGCTTCGGTAAAATTGCGTCAATTTGATGATGAGTTTTACAAATCAAAAAGCAACGCTAATCAAACAGAAAAACTAAAAACTCATGAGGACTACATGAAAATTGCACGCAAAACGATTATGGATGTTTACGACATAATTGTAAGACCATTAGATAAGCGTGAAAATTACATCAAACGTTGTGTGGCAGTTGGTGGCGACACACTAGAAGTTCGTGATGGAGAAGTTTTTATAAACAACAAGCCTCAAAAAGAAATCCCAACAAAACAATTTAATTATCGCGTTCAAACTGACGGAACAGGAATACCAGCAAGAGTTCTAAAAGAGCATGGCATTAATCAATCTGACATCAGAGTTGAAAATTCGACTTTTATAATACCGCTAACAAGTATAAATCTTCAAGATTTTAAAAACATACAACTTATAAAAAGCATTTCCAAAGACGTAAAACCTAAAGGCGAGCCTAATTTTAGAATTTTTCCACATAACCAACAATATAACTGGAACGAAGATTGGTTTGGACCGCTATACATCCCTGCGGCTGGTGCAACAATAAAATTGGATAGCAAAAACCTGCCACTTTACGAAAGGATAATTGATTATTATGAAAATAACGATCTCGAAGTAAAAGAAGACGGCATTTATATAAATGGAGAAAAAACTGACCAATACACATTTAAAATGACCTATTACTGGATGATGGGTGACAATAGACATAATTCAGCAGATGCCAGATTTTGGGGATTTGTTCCTGAAGACCATGTTGTAGGTAAAGCTTGGCTTATTTGGCTTTCAAGAGACAAAGAATATGGCGGAATAAGATGGCGTAGAATTGGTAAAATCGTACATAACGAATAAGATACACGTTGTATCCATCAAATTAGTGTTGTAAACAAAATGTGCGAAAGGATTGAACCGAGAAGTGTAGCGATGAATATAATGTTACACCACATTGACATTGTGAACAAACACTAACAAATCTTTAACTATTACTATTTGCAACCTCTATAATTTATAGTATCTTAGCATTTGTAAAGTGAATGTTTTGATTTCCATTTGAATTATTAACACACTTAAAATCAGTATATTACAACACTTTGTATTGTTTTTATTAAAGATTACTAATGATATGTCAAGAAAGAAAACAATTTTAATTTTTAGTGCTTTTGTAGTTTTAATAGCTTTATTATCTATTTTACTATCTGTGGGAATGTACAAAGCAGAATTTTATCCACAAAAAAACAAAACACATCTATTACGGCGAATTAAAAACCCTAATACTGCTTTCAACGTAATAAAACCTAATGCTGCCAAACTTTTAAAACAAGGGGATTTAATTATCCACAAAAATCCAACAATATTAGATAAAAAATATCGCCAAAAAGAAAACTACTGCTCACGTATCATAGGATTACCAGGCGACATCATAAAAATTGAGAACACTCAAGTTTACGTTAACGATGTTTTATTTGAAGGAGATTTTACAAAATGGTTTTTATACAGAGTTAGCACTCAAGAATCATGCATATTTGAAAATCTTTTATCTGATTTCGATGTCGAAATTTTACAAATACTCAATGACGGCAAAGCTTGCGAAATAGTATGTTCAAAAGATATTTCAGATCTTATCTCAAAACTACCTGAAGTAATAAACATACGTAAAATAATAGTAGAAGAAAGAATACACGACATAAATATGTTTAGTTCTAAAGGAAATACTGCTATGTGGAACCCTGACAATATAGGACCGGTTGTTGTGCCACAAAAAGATTTGACAGTTATGATTAATCCACGAAACATAGGAATTTATAAATACATTATCGATTTTTGTGAAGATAACGATTTAATTTTTACACTTACTGAAATAAAAATAAACAACGAATTAGCTGAAACATACACAATCAAAAAGAATTATTATTTTGTTCTTAATGACAACAGGTATAATAGAAACGATTCAAGAATATGGGGCTTTATCCCTGAAGATCAGATAATTGGAAAAGTTATAAATTAATAATGAAAAGAGCAATCCTGAGTACTGCATACTTTCCAAACATTCAGTATATAAGCAAATTTGTTCTATACGATGAAATATCAATTGAACAAATGGATACTTATGCAAAGCAAACGTATCGAAACAGATGTTTAATCTTAGCTGCAAATGGACCTTTACATCTAACTGTTCCAATAGTAAAAAACTTCCGAACTCCAGTAAAAGACATACTAATTGACTATTCTGAAGAATGGCAAAAAAAACAAAGCAGAGCAATATTGTCAGCATATAAAAACACTGCATTTTACGATCACTATTTTCCAGAATTAGAATATTTTTTCGTAAAAAAAGAAAAGTTTTTAATTGATTTAAACACAAAAATATTAGACACACTGCTTGGCAGCATTGGAATATCAAAAAGCTACAAAATAACTGATGATTATATTAAAAATCCAGAAAATACTATTGACTTACGAGATAAAATACACCCAAAAGCATCTAAAAATACTCATGATGCAAATTTTGAGCCGTCCGAATATTATCAAGTATTCTCCGATAGGCATGGTTTTATCCCAAATCTAAGTATTATCGACCTACTGTTCAACGAAGGTCCACTGACATTAAGTAAATTGAAAGAAACGTAAAATTTCATCAGCCGACTTGATACAAAATTAGAAAATTTGTTTTACATTTGTAGAAAACAGGTCAAGTTACGTTTTGATTAAATTATAAAAATGGTAAGTTTCGGACAATTTATAAAAACAGAAAGAGAAAAACGTGAGTGGACACAAACAGAGTTTGGAGAAAAATTGGTATCAACACCAGTGCTATTAGTCGTATTGAAAATAGCAACCAAAAATTCAGCAAATCGAAATTAAAAAAACTGGCAGAACTTTTTCAAATTGACAGCCAAAGGGTTACCGACTTGTTTTTTGCTGACAAATTTGCTCGTGAAGCATTCAAGTATAAATGTTCTGATTCAATTTTCATAGTGGCAGAAAATACAGCAAATTACATTAAAAACACTAATGTTAAACAAGGTAAACTTGAGTTATGAAAAACAAATTAAAATATATCGACTTATTTTCTGGCTCTGGTGGTTTCGCATTGGGGTTTGATAATAAAGGATTCCAAAACGTTTTCTCTATTGACATAGAACCAAGTTTCTGTGAAACTTATAAATACAATTTTCCAAAGCACCAACTTATTGAAAAAGATATTTGCGATTTGTCTGATTCTGAAATTACCTATCTGAAAGAATTTTACGAAATAGATGTTGTAATTGGTGGTCCACCTTGTCAGGGCTTTAGTATGGCTGGAAATATTGGACGTAAATTTATTAACGACCCAAGAAATAAATTATTTAAAGAATTTGTAAGAGTTGTAAAACTTGTGAAACCAAAGTTTTTTGTAATAGAAAATGTTGCCAGACTATACAACCACAACAAAGGAGAAACGAAAAACGAAATCATAAATGATTTTCAAAACATTGGATATAAAGTTGAATGTAAAATACTGAACTCAGCAGATTATGGAGTTCCACAAGTAAGAAAAAGAATTATTTTTATTGGTACCAAACTAAATCAAGAAATTATTTTTCCTGAAAAAACTATACGAAAATACTTAACAGTAAAAGATGTATTAAACAATTACCCTCCTCTTAGCTCTGGAGAGGAATCATCAATCCCAAACCATGTTGCAATGAATCATTCAGAGCAAATGTTAGAAAAAATGAAGTATGTAAAAGATGGTGGTAACAGAGCAGAAATACCTGAAAATCTCAGACCAAAATCAGGCGATATTAGAAAATATATTAGGTATAAAAGTTATGAACCTTCGGTTTGTGTAACTGGAGATATGAGAAAGATATTTCATTATGAGCAAAACAGAGCGTTAACAGTTAGGGAATTAGCTAAACTACAATCATATCCTGATGACTTTGTTTTTAAAGGTACAAAAATATCTCAACAACAACAAGTTGGCAATTCTGTACCTCCTAAAATGGCAGAAGCAATAGCTGAAGCAATTATTAGAATGTCAGAAAATGTTTAAATATCCTAAAGTTAATTACATAGGGAATAAAGAGAAAATTGCAAAATGGATTTGCGACCAATTTCCTATCGATGCCAAAACTTTATTTGATGCGTTTTCTGGTGGATGTTCTTTGAGTTACGAGGCAAAATTTAGAGGGCTTGAAATTTACACTAATGATATTTTGAAAATTAACTATCATATTGCAAATGCTTTAATTCAAAATAATTCAACCGTTTTATCAAAAGAAGATATTGAAATCATTTTTTCAGGAGAACCTTTTGAGGGTTTTATGTTTAAAAATTATTCAGAGATGTTTTTCTTTGCTGACGAATGTAAAGAACTTGATTTATATAGGGCAAATATCGAAAATTTAGATTCTGAAATAAAAAAATCTCTTGCATTTACTTTAATGCGTAGAACAATTGATTCACTATTTGACTTGAACTACATATCATTTACAGATGAAGGGGAAATAATTTTCTCAAAACGATTATCAAATGATGTTGTAGAGTTTTGGAAAACCTATCAATTAGACAAAAAGATTTTAAACGAGAAAAGACTAAGTTATTTAGCTTATCATAGAGAATTGTTAACAAAAAAAGATGCAGTCGCTTAAAACCTGATAATGCCGATACTCGAGAGCCATTCCTATTCGCTTACAACAACCTCTTCAATCAAGCAACCGGGTTTAATTTTGTCGATTACTTCGAGTCCTTCAATCACTTTTCCAAAGCAAGTATGGTTTCTATCAAGATGAGCCGTATTGTTACGACTATGACATATAAAAAACTGAGAGCCTCCAGTATTACGTCCAGAATGAGCCATGGACAAAACGCCACGATCATGATATTGATTTTCGCCATCTAATTCGCAATCAATAGAATATCCTGGACCACCAGTACCTACTTTACTATCGCGAATATCTTTTGAGTAAGGACAACCGCCTTGTACTACAAAATCGGGAATAACACGATGAAATCTCAATCCATTATAAAATCCTTCTTTTGCAAGTTTAATAAAATTTTCTACGGCTATTGGAGCGTCTTCGGTGTAAAATTCGACTTTCATCACACCTTCTTGAGTTTTTATTTCTGCTGTTTTCATATATTATTATTTATTTATCCAGTTTCCGAATTTGAACGTACAATTACTGTACGATTGATCAATATTAATGTAAGTGCTTTCTAATTTTGTGTTTATCCATTTTTCAATAACATCCTGTTTTGCTTGGTCGAGGGCAAATTGTTGAATTTCCTGAT
>JAQVOR010000089.1 GCA_028702535.1 Bacteroidales bacterium | reverse complement strand
CAAAATTTTGGAAATTCAAATTATCGCTCGAGAGAAGTTGGCGAAGCTTTTCGTAGTTTAAATGATGCAAAAATAATTCAATTAGTTTATCCTACAACATCTATAACTCCACCTGTAATTCCAGATTTGAAGAAAAGTCCTAGGTTACAGTTTCTTGATATTGGAATACTTAATCATGAACTAAATATTCAAGCTGATATGCTTGCATTTGATGATTTTAGTGAGTTATATAAGGGGGCTCTAATTCCACAATTGATTTTTCAAGAGTTACTTTCTCGGAATGTGAATACATACAAGAAGCCTATTTTTTGGGTAAGAGAAAAAACTCAGGCATCTGCCGAAGTGGATTTAATAATACCTTATAAAGATATGTTAATCCCAGTTGAAATTAAATCTGGTTCTACAGGAAGTCTAAAATCGTTACACCAATTTATTGACAGAACTGATCATCCTTATGCGGTTAGAATGTATGCTGGAAAGTTTGTTGTTGAAAATGCTGTTACTCCCGCAGGCAAACCGTATCTCCTTATGAATCTGCCTTATTATTTAGGAACAATGTTAAAACTATATATTGAATATTTTATAAATAATTTCACAATTTAATTTGTAATTATTTCTTAATCTTTTACAAAACCTAATAATACTAACATCATTCATATTTTAATTTTTCAAAACTGCCTTTGTTTTGTTACAGTAAAAACATAAAACTGGGTTTGTTTTGTTGCATTTTCAAATCATATAGATGTACTGCCGTGCGTCTGTACATGGTTTACAAATGTAGGTAATAATCCTTTGTTATTTCAATATATTCAGCGGTGTAATCGTGTCTGTTTTCTTTTTCAATTGCAATTGTGTGGTTCTGTAAAACAGTTTTATATTTGCCAATCTGTATTATTTTTCGAATGATTTCCGATTTGTAATTTGATTTAATATTTAAAATAGAATTTATATAAAAACCATTTTGTAGAGCGATTATCATAAAATACTCAGCAATAATTACAGGGTAAATAACTGCACAGTTTCCTTTTTTGGATAAATATTTCTGGCAGAATGTGATTATATCTTCAGGTTGCATTTTAAGAATATGTCGGGCAATTGCACGGTTTTGGTCAGGAGAATGTGTATCTGCTGTGTAAAATGGTGGATTTGAGACAATTACATCAAATTTGGATTCTGGTTCATATTCTTGTAGTGAGGTCTGAATAATCTTTATTCTTTCTTTCCACTTTGAGTTATTAACATTCTCTGTTGCATTTTTGCAAGCTTGTTCAAGAATATCGATTGCAACAATTTCTGCATTGGACTTTTGTGCAAGCATCAAAGCTATTAGACCAGTTCCAGTTCCAATATCCAAAATGGTTTTTGCATTTAAATTATTAAGCCATGCACCAATTAAAACAGAATCTGTTCCAACTTTCATTACGCCTGACGTATGCTCAATGCTAAACTCTTTAAATTTGAAAATATCTTTTCTCATCTAAAAATCTTCATTTACACCAACACCAAACAATGCAAAATCGTATTTTACTGGGTCATTTTTATCAAATTCTCTCAGTTTTTGTGTTAGTTCCAAAACTGCTTTCCAATCGTCTTGTTTTCTTTCTAACAGACCAAGCATTCGTGAAATACGTCCAGTATGTAAATCTAAAGGAATATATAATTGAGCAGGTTTGATGTTTTTCCAAATACCAAAATCTACTCCTTTATTGTCATTACGCACCATCCACCTGAGGTACATATTTAAACGTTTTGCTGCAGAGCCAGTATTCACATTTGCAACATGGCGTTTTGTCCGCTGTAGAAATGGAATTTCAAAAAACGCCTGATGAAATTTTGCTAAACCATCAAATAAGTTATCAGATGCGAACAAATTTTCGGGACTTCCATATTTAGTGTAAATATTTCTCAACGATTTTACAAAAAACTTAAGGTCTTCGCCATTAAATGTACGATGTACGGCATTATCAAAACGTTTTAAATCATTTTCTGCATATCCCATTATAAACTCGTAAGGCGAATCATCCATAAGCTCAATAAAATGTTTAGAATTTTTAATTATAGATTTTCTTTGTCCCCAGGCAATAGTTGCAGCAATAAATCCGCTAATTTCTATATCCTCTTTTTTACTAAACGAATGAGGTATTTTAATAGGGTCATTTTGAATAAACTTAGGATTTGCAAATTTGATGTATTTTTCTTCAAGAAAATCGAAAAGTTCGTCTTTATTTAAGTTTTTATCCATAGTTTATTAATTAAAGTTATAAAATAACACTATTTTTGTCAAATATTTGATAACTAATTACTTTATTTGCACAATGTTTTTAAATTATCTGTGGAAAGGAATAATAATTGGCTTATCTGCTTCAATTCCGTTAGGTCCTATTGGTGTTCTTTGCGTCCAAAGAACATTGAACAAAGGGCGAAAATCGGGATTTGTTAGCGGTTTAGGTGCTGCTGCTGCAGATGGGTTTTACGCAATTGTCGCAGGGTTTTCGGTTTCAATTGTAACGGATTCTATTGCAGAATATCAGTTTTATTTACGAATTATTGGCAGTATTATTTTGCTTTTCTTAGGATATAAACTGATTATAACCAACCCAGCAGTCCAACTTAGAAAACAATTAAAAAAGAAAAGGAAAGGTCTTTTTGGCGATTTTATATCGATTTTTGCTCTTACATTGTCAAATCCGATAACGCTATTTGTTTTTGCGGCTGTTTTTGCAGGTTTTCAAGTAGTAGATCCAAACTCTAAAACTGTTTCAGTGCTTATTCTAATATGTGGTGTGCTTTTAGGAGCATCTTTATGGTGGTTTACCTTATCAAGTATCGTAAGCGTTTTACGTCATAAGTTTCGATTAAGACGTATGCTCATTATAAACAGAGTTGCTGGAATTTTAGTAATTGCTTTTGGGGGTTTTATTATTGCTACTTTGTTTTTCGATAAGTTTTAATTATTAGCGATTATGGGGTGATGGGGTGATGTGATGTGAGGATGAGTTTATCGATTTTCTGCGACTCTTGGCGTATCGTTTCTTGCAGACACTACATATAAAACATTTAAAACACTTTACTCAACCATTTTTCAAAAAACACATCGTAAATCTGATATTTACCGTTTTCATGATATATCATTTCTTTATCAGATAGTATCTTTACAGCACTGCTAACCGAGGATGGCTGACCTAATTTATACTGTGTTAAAAACCAACCAGCATTTATTTGACTAACACCACCTTCCTTAGCAATAGCAATCAAAATATTGAAATGCAAACTGCTTAATAAATTTCGATAATTATAAAACACATACTCTCGTTCTTTAACAATTTCTTCAGTAACAAGATTAATATCTGCTTGTGTAATTACACTACCAGCTTTTTCAAATAATCTATTAAAAAAATACTGAACGTAAAATGTATGATTACAAAAATTATCAATTTGTTGGTCAATATAAGCCGTATCAATTTCTTTATTTCTTTTCTTGAATTGTTTTTTTATAAACTTTGAATAAACCTTCTTATCAATTCTTCCTAATTCAAGCAAATCACTACTTTGATAAAAAGGCTTGCCATAATCACTAAACATTGAAATTAATGTATGTTTACTGCTACCCGAAAAAACAAAACTATCTTTATGCTGATGCTGTATCTGTGTTCTCAAAATTGCTTCAACATTCTTTTCAGGATAATTTGTAATTTGTTGAAATTCGTCTATTACAATAATGTATTTTTCCTTTTGTTCTGCCAAATATTCAAAAATTATCTGAATCGAGAGTTCACCCGACTTTTCATCATCTACCGTAACCTCAACAGATGGGACTCCTGTAACATCATCAAAAACCAACTTCCCCTTTATACCTGATAACAACTTTGATACTTTTGTAAGAAATCTACCATTCGATTTTTCGTCTTTTAGTATTGCGTCACTAAAAGTTTTTATAAAACCTGCTAGATTTTCTGTCGGTAATATATCAAGATATAAAATACGTGTAGATTTATTTTTTGACACTTTTTTTAACACATGCTTTAATAGAGCGGTCTTTCCCAACCTACGTACAGAAACTAAAGTTACATTACGACCATTTTTTAATGCGGAAATAATCTTTTCTGTTTCGATTTCTCTATCACAAAAATACTCAGGTGAAACATAATCCATCAAAGGGAATGGATTAATTAAATTATTTGTTCTTCCCATATTAAATTAAACAATTATTTGTAGAAATTAAAATATTACCGCTACAGGATTACAGATTTTTCGTTACACAATTTTCGTTACAGATTTTCCGTTACAAATATACAATTAAAAACATAACGAAGCAAATTAATATTTTGATATTGATCAGTTGATGTGGTGATGGGATAATGGGATGATGCTCAGAATTTCTTTATTTGCTCATAATCAAAATCACAATTTGTCCATTCCTCATCAATTGTAGCTCCTACTTTTTTGTAAAGCTCGATTGCCTTAGTATTCCAGTTTATTACCTGCCATCTTAAACGTCTGCAATTTTCATCTTTAGCAAGTTTAAAAATATGGTTTAATAATTCGTTACCAATGCCCATATTCCTATATTCTGGAGTTACATACAAATCATCAAGATATAGAGATTTTCCTACCCAAGTAAAATATGCAAAAAAGTATAATGCGATTCCGATAATTTCTTCAGTCTCCGATACTGCCACATAGCAACCAAATAAATGTTTTTCTTGCTTCATAAACTCAACAGTATTAAGAACTTTATCGGGAGCTTTTTCAAATAAAGCCAGCTCTTTAATAAAAGCTAAAATTTGGGGATAATCTTCTTCTGTGGATAGCCTTATAGAGTAATTCATGTCTTTTTTGCAATAAAATTAATCGAATAAAATTATTTAGTAGTTATTCTAAACATAGCCAAAATCTCTCAAATTAAAATCGCTATCTCTCCAATCCTTTTTCACTTTCACAAAGAACTCTACAAAAACTTTTTTACCAAAAAACAGTTCCATATCTTCTCGTGCGTGCGTTGCAACACGTTTCAAAGCACCTCCTTTATGTCCAATAACAATACCTTTTTGGCTTTGTCTTTCGACTACAATAACAACTTTTATTCTGATTATTTTTTCTTCTTCTTTAAACTCTTCAACAATAACTTCGCAAGCATACGGGACTTCTTTTTGATAGTTTTTAAGTATTTTTTCGCGGACAATTTCTGACACAATAAATCTTTCTGTTTTATCGGTTAGCTGATCTTTTGGAAACCATTCGGGACCTTCGGGTAAAAGACTAAAAATACGATCAAAAATCACGTCCAAATTAGTTTTATGCAATGCTGATATAAGATAGATTTCAGCTTTTGGGAGTTGTTGTTTCCAAAAATCTTGCAGTTCTTCCAATTTATCTGGGCGTGCTAAATCAATTTTATTTATCAGACACAAAATTGGAACATCTGTTTTTTGCAATTTTTCAATATACTCAATATTTTTATCTGAAGTCTCCACAACATCGGTAACATACAAAAAAACATCAGCATCTTCAAAAGAAGCAACTACACTATTCATCATTTTCTCTTGCAATTTATAATGAGGCTTAATAATGCCTGGAGTATCACTGTAAACAATTTGAAAATCCTCGCCATTAACAATTCCCAAAATTCTATGACGTGTAGTTTGAGATTTATTTGTAATTATTGATATACGTTCGCCAACCAACTCATTCATTAAAGTTGACTTACCAACATTGGGATTTCCGATAATATTTACAAAACCTGATTTATGCATATTGTTTTTTTGCAAAAATGAGAATAAATATTGGATTTAAGGCTATTTTTTTTGAGAAAGCAATTAGAAAACGACAATATACAGTAAATCACATAGAGTTGGGAGTGGGGAGTGAGCTAGAGTGGGGAGTGGGGAGTGAGCTAAAGTGGGGAGTGGGGAGTGGGGAGTGAGCTAGAGTGCGGAGTGGATAGCATTGCTTGTTCGTGTTGGTTTCAAAAAATCCTTATCTTTGTAAAAAAACTGCTAACAGATGAACATTGAAGAAATACGTATTTATTGTTTAAAAAAAGCTGCTGTAACAGAGTGTTTTCCATTTGATGAATTAAGTTTGGTTTTTAAAGTTGCCAACAAGATGTTTGCTCTTTCGGCTTTAGAAAAGCCTTCTAATATTGTTCTTAAATGCGATCCAGAACGTGCTTTGCAATTACGTGAAACATATTCAGAAATAGAAGGGGCTTACCACATGAATAAAACCATGTGGAATCAAATTGCATTGCAAGGTAATGTGCCTGATAAATTAATAATTGAGCTTATAGACCATTCTTATGATTTGGTTGTTAGTAAGCTATCAAAAAAAGATAGAATATCGTTCGGATTGTAGTGTTTTACAAGCTATCAAATATTTCCCTAACAACAGGGCAAGTTTCGATATTTTTTACGCAAACTGATAAAATGCTTTTTATATTTTTTTGATTTGTATGTGGATATTCGCGACAAGCTTTAGGACGAGATTTGTAAACCATACAATAGTTATCATCCATCAAAAAAGGACAAGGCATAGTTTTAAAAACATAATCTTTGTCTTCATCAATTTTTAAATATTGGCTAATAAAATCTGGGGTTTTTAATTTTAAATGGGCAGCTAACCTTGTAATATCCACATCGGTTAATCTTGGTCCTAAACTACGACAACAGTTTGCACATTCTAAGCAATCTATATGTTCAAAGGCTTTTTCATGCAATTCTAAAAAGGTCGCATCAAGTTCTTTGGGTTTCATTTTCCGAAGATGTTTCAATAAAACCGAATAATCGACAGGCATAAAATTATTTTTTTACAATTTTATAAGATTGGAAAATTCCCTCGCCTTTAAAACTCATAATATAAATTCCATTTTCAAATCCTGAAATATCGATTGTTTGAATATCAGAATTTATAGAGTTTGTGCTGGTTGTGTATATTTTTTGTCCTACGCTTGAATAAATGCTTACTTCTACACTTGTTTGTAAATTACTTTTCAAGTGATAGCGTATTATTCCGTCGGTAGGATTAACAAGGTTTGCATAAAAATCGGGTGTTGAAGACATACTTGCTACGCTGTTATTATCGCCAATTTGAAATTCAGCAACAACTGGTAGGTGGTCGCTCATATTATATAAAGCATTTATTACATCTGTGGGTAAGGAAGTATTTGTTGGATTGATAAGATTTCCATTAAATCTATTTCCATCTTGTCCAACCGCCCAGTAAGTGTCTTCAACATATTTAATATCGGCCGTTCCATCCTTTAAAGATGAGCTAATTAAAATCCAATCAAATCTATCATCCATCCCACCATAGGAGAAACAGGTATTATTATAATCGTCACTTGTGGATTGCGTATGATAATCCTTAAATGAATCATTATTATTCCAATAGCCCAATTTATTAATAGGGTCGTAAAATGCTAGTGATGGATTACTTGGATTTATTAACATCTGAAAAGCCGGTTCGGTATGATAATATACATTCAAATCGCCAACGACAATAAAGTTTTGATTGTTTCCAAACTCTGATGATAAACGTTCCATTAGTGCTATAACCATAGCTGCCCTACCAAACTCGTCGCTACTACTACTACCAGCTTTTAGGTGCATAACAACAACATAAAACAAAGTTTCTTCGACCATTTGTAGGCATTTTAGTTTATATATATTTATGTCTCTAACATCTGTTACTACAACGGGTTGAGACATTAGTTGGAATTTATTACTGTCGTAGTATAATCCATTTATTAAATATGAGCCAGATTGGTCGGTTGGTGCAGCAGCTAACCACTTAGTTTCTCCGTTATTATTGAGGGAGTTCCCCAGAATATAATTTGTCATATAATTAATATTTGAGCTTTTGCCGAGTTCACAAACGGCAATAATATCGGGTTGTTGATTATTAACAATAGTAGCCAAATAAGCTGCTTTGTTTGCATGTGGATTGTTTTCGGCTGTACAATATGATGTATAATTACCAAAATTCAAGAGATTGTATGACATCACTTTAATTTTGCCCTGCGAAAAAACTGAAAATGGAATCAGCGAAAGACTAATAATTAATAATTTAAATTTCATTATAATTTTAAAGTAAGAAAATAATCAATGCAATTAAGCCATTTTTTAAGTTATTAATAGTTTCACTTTGGTGTTTTTATACAAAAATCGATGAATTTGAAGTTAAAATTACCATAAAACTTAATTCAAAATATCTTTTTTATCTAATTCAATAATTTTTCCAAATTTAGCAAGTTTATCCATATCAATGTTCTTTTTATTTCCTACAATACATATAAGCATAGGTTTTTGTTGAATATTATTTTCATAAAACTCATAAATTTGCTTAAAATCGAGATTGTCATATACTTTATAATCAATGATAGCGGGGTCTTCTTTATATCCTTGTATTTTCCAGCTTTCTATTTTTTCGCTAATATTTCTCCAAGTTGGTTTAGAGCTATTAATTGATTGCGTAAGTGCTGCTGCTATATCTGGCATTCTATTTTCTTTTACTGGCATTTGATGTATTAGGCTGTCCATTAAACTTATTGCATCAATAGTTTTGTCGCATTGAGTCCCAACATAAGCTTGCAAGTAGCCTTTATCTTTTGGTAAAAAGGCAGGACGGTAAACCGCATAAGCCGAGTAAGCCATAGAGCGGAACTCACGTACTTCCTGAAATACAATTGCAGACATTCCTGTGCCAAAATATTGATTGTAAGCTTTTGCAATTGTGCGTTCTTCGGGATTGTTTATTTCGCCATCAACATAAAAATATATTCTGCTTTGCAATGATTTTGGATCGTCTAAAAACAAAATAGTATTTTCTTTGTATTCAGTTCTGTCGAAAAATACGGGAAATTTCGTGTCTGATTCTTTTGTTTTAAAATTCAAATTTTCTTCAGTTATTTCAGCAATAAGTTTAGGGTTTAGGCTGCCTGAATAATGAATACTGAACTTTTCATTAGTAACACTTGACAAAAGATCGAGTAAATCTTGCGAGCTTGTATTTTTTATTTCTTTTACCGTTGTGCGGCGTAAATACTTTGAGTTTTTACCATATAATCCGTAATTAAACATTGCACTTGCAAGCTCGTCGGGGCTACTACTTTCGAATTTTCGACCAAACGATGCGTTACGTTTTATGTTTTTTAGTTTAGATTCATCTGCTTTAGGCGATTTTAATAAGCTTGTAATCAAGTCTATCGATTCCTTGAATTTACTATCAAAACCATCAATGTAAATTGTAAAATAATTATCTTCGACATTTGTATAAAACGAGCAACCAAGCTGTTGCAACTGGTTATTAAATTCATTAAGTTCCAGTTTTTCTGTACCTATTAATTGTATATATTCGGCGAGTTGTGACAGTTGCATATCTGAGTTTGTTCCTTTTTGGAATTTAATAGTCAGATTAAAAATATCGTTTATTTTATTTTCGACATAATAAATTTTTGCTCCGCCTTTGAGTTCGATGCTTGTAATGTCTTTTTCAAAATCGACAAAATTAGGTTTTGTTTTATTTTCGGGCATTTCGTTAAGTTTTTCACCAAATTTAGATTTTGCCTCAGTATTTACAGGTATTACAGGGTCGAATCCAGGTTTTTCGAGTCTATTTTTTTTAGGGAATCCCATTTTCGACTGAAAAGACAGCATATTTTCGTTTAGATATTTTTCGGCTACATTTTTAATATCCTCTGCTGTAATTTCACTTATCATTTTAGGATAGTTTATAATTTCGTCCCATTTTTTGTTGGCAGTAAATAAGCTGGCTATTAAAAAAGCTCTATTTGTTGGGTCTTCTAGAGATTGCTGATGTTCTTTAATCATATTGAGTTTAACCGCTTCTAACAATTCTTTATCAATATCTTGAGTCTGCAATTTCATAATCTCATTATTTACAATTTTGAATGCTTTTTTATGCGATTGTCCTATAATTTTGGGAACATAAAGAACAACTATTGCTCCATGGTCGTTTCTGACATCACCAAAACACATTGCCTCAAGTAATTCGCCTTCGATACTTAGTTTATCTAAATAACCTGTTGATGAGCTATTACTAAGCAATGCAGTAGCCACTTCAAGTGCAATTTCATCTTTATGATTTGCAGGAATTGTTCTATATCCAATCAATCCAGCTTTTACTGGAGTTAATCTTTCGACTACTTTTTCAATTCCTTGAAACGCAGGTTCTTTGTATTCTGGGAATTCTGGAATTTCGCCTGATTTCCATGAGCCAAAATATTTTTCTATCATTGGTTTAACTTCATCAGTATTAAAATTACCAGTTATAATCAGTGCCATATTGTTTGCCACATAATATGTTTGGTGCATTTTTCGCATATTTGTAAGAGATGGATTTTTGATATGCTCGCTTGTGCCAAGAACTGTTTGCGTTCCGTAGGGATGGTTTTTATAGAAATTTTTGTAAAAAGTTTCTATTAGATTTGTTGCAAAATTATCTGCATACATGTTTTTTTCTTCAAAAACAGTTTCAAGCTCCGACTGAAACAATCTAAACACTGGATATTTGAATCGATGCGAATAAATCATCATCCATTTTTCCATTTGATTATTAGGAAACATATTAAAATATGCAACAATCTCATCCGAAGTAAAAGCATTTACCATGCTTGCTCCAATCTGATCTAAAGTTCTGTCAAGTTCGTTTGGGATAGCATATTTACCGGCTTCGAGGGATAACTCGTTAATCTTTTTTTGAATCGCTTTTCTTTCTGTCTCGTCATTGATTTTTGCTAATTCATCATATTTTTCTGAAATGCTGTCGAGGTATAACTTTTCGGCTTTATAATCTGTTGTACCAAGCTCGTCAGTGCCTTTAAACATCATGTGCTCTAAATAGTGAGATGTGCCAGTATGCTCGGCTGGGTCGTATTTTCCGCCAGTTTTTATTACTACAGCACCCAAAACATTTGGAACACTCGTATCTTCGTTAAGATAAACGCTTAGTCCGTTTTCTAATTTATATTCTGTTAGTTTAAGCTTATTCTCTTTATTTTGGGCTGTTACAAATAAAGAAATTAAGACGATTGAAAGAAAGAATGCTATTTTTTTCATAATATTCGTTTTTTATTAGATAGTTATCGTTTTTATTTATTAATTAAATCAATCAATGTTTTTCTTACGTTTTTTATATTCTTTTTTTGTCAAGATTTGTGTTGATAACACATAAATATTTGTTTTAGGTTTATTAAATAATCCTATTCGAGTATTAGAGAGAGACTTTAATATCTCCTTTCCGAGCACAATTTCTCCAAAGACCGTATATTGTCCGTCATAAATTGGCACACCTCCCAGATTTGTGTATTTGTCTATCTGAAATTTATCAAGGACAAAAAGACTTTTGCCATCTGCTTTAATTCGTGGTTTAACACTATCGGTAAGCTGTACATATAATTGTGTAAATTTGTCGTTGTTACGGTTTGTTTTGTACTGATTAAGACTATCTTCAAAATGTTTATGTCCGGGTTCTTTCAAAAATGTTGATATATAATCTGCTATCAATGGTGCATTTCGTTTAGCTTCAAGGGTTCTTAATAATTTTTGATTTGCTGGGATACCATCAATTATATAAAACAAAATATTGTCAGAAACTTGTTCGGGATTTTTGTCATTATTTATTCTGTACATTCCTACTGCACCAGTCTTATTAATAAGTTTCGGATTAAATTCTGGATTGATTGTGTTGTCAGGAAATGAATCAAAGAGTAAATCATCTTCTTTTTCGTTAACTGGCAATCCGATTTTATGCATTCCGTTAGGCATTACTGAATATATTAAAGTACTGTCATACTGCATATTGTGGCAATTTTTCAAGAAATTATCACGATGGAGAGGTGTCCCTTCGTATAAACCTAAAATAAAATCTCCATGATTTGTTTTAATCTCGACAAACTTATTTATTTTTGCAGGGTTATTAAAAATCGTGCATGAAGAAACAAATATCATTAAAAAAAAAGCAGCCAATAGATTATTTTTTCGTTTAAACATAAAAAATATTTTTTTTTATTAAAAAAGTTCACTAATATTGTACATTACAAAAGTAAACAAAAAGTTATAATTATGAATAGAATTTTAAATATTGTCATAATCGCTGTAATACTAACAGGAGTTGTTGTTTTTAATTATAGTTGTAGGCCAGAGGATCCACCAAAAGCGGTAGTAACAGTTATTGATGAAGATAACAAGCCAGTAGAAAAAGCACAGGTTGTTGTTAGAGCAGCTAATTCGGAAACTGCTCATACTATTGTTTATTTGCTTAACGAGGCTAAAGCTGTTGCTGATACTCAATATACAGATAAGGAGGGTAAGGTGTTTTATGATTTTAAATATGAATCAATTTATAAAGTTGAAGTAACAAAAGGGACAGATAAAACACATGCTTTTGTTCGTCGTGGAGTAGGTGTTTTGATTTTAGAAAATGATAAAACTTACGAAACAAAAATCGAAATAAACGAACAAACTGTTTTTAATTAGACCTTAATTTTAATTAAACTATAATCTCATGAAAAAAATTTTACTTTCTGGGCTATTGATTTGTTTAGCCTCAATTTTGTATTGTCAGATTTCAATTTTAAGGTCTGATGTTTTTAATTTAGGTGATGAGTTTCCAAGAATTTATTACTCTTTTGAAGCAGAAGGAAATGGTTATCATATTGATAGTGTATTAACTAATCCTGTGGTTTTTGATGATCTTCGTTTTCCTTTTATTGAGATTGATACATTAGTTTACACTAGCCCTTCAGAAACTGATTCTGATGGTATTTATGCAGATGCAACTTGTTCGTTTTGGACTCGAGATGGTTTTATTATGCATTTGCTTATTACCGATGAACAAATGAGGCTTATAGGCGTTCAGGGGCAATTGCCAATGACTGGTGACCCAATGAATTTGGTCTTTACAGACACATTAATATTGAGCAATTTCCCATCTACTTTTGGATCTTCTCATCAAGATACTGGCTCTGGATTTGAGAAGCAGCATATTTCGGTTTTTGAAAGCATTATTCCCTCCGAGTATTATGGTCTTTTTTCTGGTCTTTATGATACTGTTAGATTTAAAATGGATTTTGCAATACATGCTGAGTATGATGAGTTTGGCATTATGCAATGTGTAGGAGACTCAAATCTAAACGGTAGTTTTCATTATTTGCGAGAAAATCGTCAATTAATTAATGTATTTGATATCCAATTACGAGAAAAATCTTCGGGAGTTTTTTCTTCAATCGGCGATAATCCTTTGATAGCAGCTCAACTTCATGTGGAGTTGCCAATGATAGACACAACAACAAGTTACGCATATTGGACTAAAGGTAACAAAAATCCACTTGCAGAGATAGAAATGAATACAGGACGAGATTCAGTTTATAATGTAACATATAGGTATGCTTTTTTAAGTAGTTCGCCAAATTTTGAGATGATAAAACACAGCGTATTTCCAAACCCTGCTGATAATTATTTTACACTTAACATTGCTGATTTCAATAATCAAAAATTGGAAATTTATTCAATTGAAGGCAAAAAAATAGAACAAATTATATTATCTTCTCAGAGTTCAAAAATAGATATCGCCGACATGTCGAATGGGACATATATCTATAAAATACTTGACAAAAATAATAAAGCCGTTGCTGGCGGTAAGTTTGTAAAAAACTAAATTTTATAAATTAGGGGCTATAGCTCAGTTGGCTAGAGTGCTTGACTGGCAGTCAAGAGGTCAAGGGTTCGATTCCCTTTAGCTCCACGATTTAAGATTTTAGTAGCACCACGTAATCGAATGATTGCGTGGTGTTTTTTTTATCCGTTACAATTTAGCAAACAGTGGCTACAATTAGAAAACTCGCCTCTTAGTCTGGAGTTTATTAGTCCTGAGATGCGTTTGCGTAGAGGTTCGATATTTATTTTAAGTAGCACGTCGTTAGCA
>JAQVOR010000214.1 GCA_028702535.1 Bacteroidales bacterium | reverse complement strand
CAGTTAAACTATTTATTATTGTTATCATTTCTTTTTTCAATAACAAGAGTAGTTGCCCAAACACCAGTTAACGATGGGTGGTCGGAAATTGGGAATGCTAGTTATAATTCCGAGATTTTCTCAATGGCATTTGTTGATAGTAATAATGAATTAAGTTTAAAAGTTTATCCAAACCCTGCCTCTCAAGAAATTGTAATTCTAAGTGGTAATGAAACATTTAATTCTATTTCAATTATTGATTTACAAGGCAAAGTTTTGATGAATTTAATGCTTACAATAAATCCTAATGAGTCTCATGTAATTGACATTTCTACAATTACTAAAGGCTGTTATTTTGTTATTGCAACTTGCGATGATGGTGGCAGAGAAATTACTAAACTAATTATTAAATAATTAAAAACTTATAATTTATGAGAAGAGAAATGTACAAATTCAAAGCGGCTATAATTATTACATTGATAAATCTGTTCATTATCCCATCAGTGTTTGCACAATCTCCTGATAAAATAAGCTATCAGGCAGTAATTCGTAATAGCAGCAACCAGTTAGTAACCGATCAAGCTATTGGCATGAAAATAAGTATTTTGCAGAACTCTGAAAGTGGAACACCAATTTAT
The DNA here is from genome assembly GCA_028702535.1 of Bacteroidales bacterium. GTDB lineage: Bacteria > Bacteroidota > Bacteroidia > Bacteroidales > ML635J-15 > Bact-19. The sequence continues at coordinate 2,857 of JAQVOR010000214.1, read as the reverse complement.
GTTGAAACGCAAGCACCAACTTCTAATGCCAACGGTTTAATAAGTATCAAAATTGGGGGCGGAACAGTAGTAACTGGTATTTTTACAGATATTGATTGGGCAAATAATACATATTTTATTAAAACTGAAATTGACATTGCCGGAGGAACAAATTATACAATTACTGGAACAAGCCAATTGTTAAGCGTGCCTTATGCTTTGCATGCAAAAACTGCTGAATCGCTTACCGGAACTTATTTGGACCAATTTATAAATATATTTGAAAACAATGGCATGACTGTGGTAGATTTTAGTGTTCCTTATACTCATGTATTAATGGGCAATGAATTTGGCTTTACGGATCTTTCAGAAATAAATGCAACCACATGGCATTGGGACTTTGGTGATGGCAATACATCTACAGAGCAAAATCCAACACATACTTATCAAACGGAAGGTGTTTTTACCGTAAGTTTAACCGCAGGAAATGGAACAATAAGCGTTACAAAAACAAAAGTTGATTATATGACAGTAACTGACGGTCCTGTTTACGATTCATTTACAGATTCTAGAGACGGTACTGTTTACCAAAGTGTAACTATTGGCGATCAAGTTTGGATGGCAGAAAACTTAAAATTTATCGAATACGTTTCTCCTCCTAGTACATATAATATTATTTTTCCTGTTTCTTATGTATATGGTTATAGTGGTTCAGATGTAGCCGAAGCTAAGGCAACTGTCAATTATAATACTTATGGAGTTTTATACAATAGGGCTGCGGCAACGAGTTATTCATTATGTCCTTCTGGATGGCACTTACCAACTGATGCAGAATGGAGTCAATTAGCCAATTATTTTGTCGATATAACTATAGAAGGAGGTAAATTAAAAGAAGCTGGAACTGTTCATTGGAACAGTCCTAATACAGGGGCAACCAACGAAACTGGCTTTACAGCTCTTCCTGGCGGTTTACGTGATGAGAGCAGTACATTTGGAAATCTTAAACAAGTTGGTCATTGGTGGAGTGCGACAGAGGATGATCCCGAATATGAGAATTATGGCTTAACATGGGAGTTGCGATATGATAGCAGTAGTTTAGAGAGATCTGCTCATTTTTATTCAGTTGGGCTTTCTGTTCGTTGCGTTAGGGATTAAAATAATGATGTGATGATGTAAAAATTAGTACTAATCTAAAAAATAAAACAAATGAAACTCAAACGATTAAAAATATGTGTCATACTCTTGTTAGGACTTGGCCTAACGGGTTTGCAGGCACAAGAAAGCGTTAACGCAACAGGCGGAAATGCTTTAGGTAGTGGAGGCTCTGTGAGTTATTCTGTTGGGCAGCTTACGTACCAAACCCATGTCGGAACAAATGGCTCAGTGGCTGAAGGAGTGCAACAACCATTCGAGATTTCTATAATAACAGAAATCAAAGAGGCTAAAGGCATAAACCTTTCGGTTTCGGCTTATCCAAACCCAACTACCGATTATTTACAGTTAAAAGTTGAAAGTGAAAAGTTAAAAGATTTAAGCTATCAACTGTACGACATCAGCGGAAAACTTTTGCAAAGCGAAAAAATTACAGGCAGCCAAACAAGTATTGTTATGAGTAATCTTCTGCCATCAACGTATTTTGTAAAAGTAACCGAAAGAAACAAAGAAGTAAAAACATTTAAGATAGTTAAAAGGTAAAAGGAGAAAGGTAAAAGTATGGGAATAGCAAAGTTTGAGGACATTATTGCATGGCAAAAAGCGAAGGATCTTACGGTTCAAATTTATGCTTTATTTGAAAATAGTAAAGATTTTGGATTTAAGGATCAAATACAAAGAGCGTCGGTTTCTATAATGAACAATATTGCCGAAGGTTTTGAACGCAAAAGCAATAATGAATTTAGATACTTTCTCTATATAGCCAAAGGTTCGTGTGGCGAAGTACGTTCAATGCTTATCATTGCACATGAACTAAAGAAGATTAATGTTTCAGAATATAAAGTATTGCTTGCTCTTTCTACAGAAATATCAAAAATGTTATACGGTTTAATCAGCAAATTATAAACTTTAAAAATCTAAAAATATGAAAACAATTTTTTTGAAATCACTACTGGTACTTTTACCTTTTACCATGTACCTTTCAACTGCATTCGGACAAAGTCCGAACAGTATGAGTTATCAGGCAGTTATTCGCAACAGCAGCGATGCTTTAGTAACAAACACTCAATTAGGTATGCAAATAAGCATTTTGCAAGGTTCGGCAAGCGGAACAGTAATTTACACCGAAACCCAAACTCCAACAACCAATGCAAACGGTTTGGTAAGTATTGAAATAGGTGGCGAAGCAGGATTTGATGGTATCGATTGGGCAAACGGCATCTATTTTATTAAAACCGAAACTGACCCAAATGGTGGTACAAGTTATACAATTACAGGTGTAAGTCAATTATTGAGCGTACCTTATGCTTTGCATTCAAAAACTGCTGAAAGTGTTACAGGAACAGTTACAGAAACTGATCCTTCCGTAACAGCCAACTTTGATTTTACCGATGCAGCAACAGGCGACCTATTGCAATACAACGGTACAAAATGGGTAAAGGTAACCCCCGATTACATATCGGATTATACCGTTACCGAAACAGATGTAATTACCCACGAGGCAGCAATAACAGTAACCGAAAGCCAAATCAGCGATTTAGGAACGTATATTGAAACAGAAACTCAAACTATTTCTGATGTTGCTGCTTTAGATAATTATGTAAATACACAGTTGAAAAATGTAACTAACCCCACAGATGAACAGGATGCTGCGACAAAAGCTTATGTTGACCAATTGCTAAGTCTTTTTGAAGATAATGGAATGGTAGTGGTAGATTTTTCTGTT
>JAQVOR010000088.1 GCA_028702535.1 Bacteroidales bacterium | reverse complement strand
TATAATATTGTTTTGTGCGAAGATTGAGAATTTATTTGGAGAGAAAAGACAGAAAATTCTTTTTGACGATAAAAATTTAAGAAAATAGTAGCTGAATAATATAATAAAAGGAGGAATTATGGAAAAACTAAACAAATTAATTATCGGCTTAGCCTTTTTGCTTACAAGTGCTTTTTGCACTGCACAGGTGGAGCCGTTTACACAGTTTTATACTCTTGATCCCGAGTGGGATGGGCATTATTTTAAACAAACATTGCATACTTCTGATGGTGGTTATATTGCTGCATTTAATCAAAATATCGGCTTTTACGACAGGACAAATTTGTTAAAGTTGGATAAATATGGAGAGATTGAGTGGAGAACAATATTGGAAGATACTGCCTATATGAATATTGAAAGCCAATCTGTTTGTATTGATAACAACGGGAATTACTACCTCGCCGGAAGTGTACAAATTGGATATACTACCTATGTTGACTATAATGCAATGATTGCAAAGTTTTCTCCAATAGGAGAGTTGCTATGGTGCAAAACATATGGCAGAACCCCGGATAATGACCCAAATAATTGGGGAGGCGAGTCTCTCAGAAAAATCATTTTTGGTCTGGATAATGAGCTAATTGCAGTTGGTAGTAGGGGGGGGTGTGGAGTAACTTATCAAGGAAATGCATTTGTTATGTGCATTGACACAAACGGTGAAGAAAAATGGAATTGGGATGATTGTGATAGTGAAAATTTTACATCTTACTTTAATTCTATTGTACAATCTCCAAGTGGACATTTATATGCTATTGGAGCAGCCAATATTAAAGCCTACTATAATGGCAGCTATTGGAATAGTATTGATCAGGGATTTGTTGTCAAGATAAATATCGATGGCTCTATTTCGGACACATTAATATTTGGCAAACCACAATATCAACTACATTTAAAAGATATTAATGTTATTTCTGAAAACAGATTTGCATTAGTAGGGTGGGTCGCAGATACGAATAGTAATAGCCTTACTAATATAAAACATAGTTTAATCATTGTTGATACTCTTTTTAATCCCTTATATCAGAATAACATTACAATTGGGTCAGAAGGTGGATATCAACAAATTTCTATAGATAAAGATACAAATATCTTCGTTAATGCAATAACTTATCCAAGTAATATTATGTCAGGCTCAGAGTATAGATCAGATTTTCTATGGCTAAAGTATGATCAAAAAGGCAGGGTTATCTGGAAAAAATATGTCGGAGGTGAGTTTTATTCATCTTGTATGGGACACCAAGCAGTTAGTGCTGATAACGATGGGGGAGCAACTTTTGGGTGTACTTTTAGTTGGCATGAAGGTACTTACTTTGCTACAGCAGCACTATATAAGTTAGATAGTCTTGGAAACGGGGATTATCCAATTAGCGACTTCCCTTATTCAGATTCTGTTGAATATATTATTTATAATAAGGAGATTCCTGCTATTGCTGATAGCAAAGTATATATTTACCCAAACCCAGCTAAAGAAGAACTAATTGTTAATATTCCGGCTAATTTGATAAATTCCGAATTCAAAGTTTTTTCAATTACAGGTAGGTTAGTTATTGAAAGAATATTGAAAAATACTCAAAATAAAATTGATATATCACACTTAAAAAATGGGATTTATATTTCCATGATAAAGAAAGATGAAACTGTACTATATCGTAAAATTGTTGTTAATAAATAAAACAAAAGAGATATGAAAACAAAAAAAACAATACTAATAATTGGGATGTTTCTTTTTATAAGTGCTTTTTGCACAGCTCAAGTAGAACCATTTACAAGAACTTACGACATTTATCCTGACTGGACTGGGGAGACGTTACAAGCAATAGAGAAGACCGCTGATGGTGGGTATATAATTGCTTATAATCAGAATGAGTGGTTTGATAAACGAACTTCGATATTAAAACTTGATAAATATGGAGAAGTGGAATGGCATACAGTACTTGATGAAGAAGAATTTCCGGAGGCAATATCCTATTCTGTTTGTGTTGATGATGACAATAATTATTATCTGGCAGGATATTTTCAAAAATCATATTATCCTACACTATGGGTTGATCAAAATGGATTTATTGCAAAATACGATCAATATGGAGATAGAATATGGGCGAAAAGTTATGGGACGATACCATATCATGAAGCTGACAGTTCTTATGATGCCGAAACAATTAACGATTTAGTATTATATGATGATAATAGACTAATTGTAACTGGTTCTGAAAATTATTGTAGTAATAACCAAGATATAATTTTAGGCAAGCCATGGACATTTTGCATTGATACGGCTGGGAATTTTATTTGGGAATGGAGTGATTGTAATGATACAATAAACTTATGGGGACAGCTTTATGGAGTAATAAAATTGAATAATGGCAAAATAGTTACAGTAGGTTATCAATTAAGACGGAGAGTTGAGGGGGATTACGACTCACCCCTTGACTATCTTGGCTTTATTGCGACTCTTGATGAAAATGGAACACTACTTAACAGAAAATCTTGGCATTTCCTTAAAAATATATCAATCTTTTTTGATGTAAAGGCTTTAAGTGATAATACATTTGCAACAGTTGGATATGTTGCGGACACAAGCGTCTACGAACAGAATGATAAACATGAACGGGTAGGTTTAATTGTTTTCGATGATGATTTAAATGAATGCTATCAATATAATGTAAATGTTGGAGGTGATGGTGGATATTCCAAATTAGCTGTTGATAATGATACAAATATTTTCGTCATTGCAGCTACTTATCCTCCCTATTTAATTCCAGAGACTGAAAAACAGACAGATATGTTATTAATGAAATGTAACAAAGAAGCAGAACTAATTTGGAAGTACTTTATTGGAACAGACAGCACAAAGTATAGTTTAGCTCATTTGGATATAGTAGCCGACAACGATGGTGGAGCATCGCTTTGTAGCCAACACAATCTAATACAGACAAAATATGAAAATGGCAGTTACTTATATAAAGTCAATGAAAATGGTGATGGCATTTTACCTATTAGCGAATTCCCCTATCCAGATGATGATGAATATATAATATATAATAACGTACAAAATGAATTAAAAGATAAGGTTTGTATTTACCCAAACCCAGCAAAAGATGAGTTATTTATTGAGATTCCTGACACTCTTATAAATTCAAGTTTTATGATGATTTCAATAACTGGCCAACTTGTTGTCAATAATATTTTATCACAATCACAAGAAACTATTAAAATTAGTGAATTAAAAAATGGCATATATATAATTAAAATTCAAAAAGATAATATTGTTGTTTTAAAGAAAATTGTTGTTAATAAATAAATCTTTAATTTATGTTACTTAAACTACCATAATTGCCTGTCTGTAACTATATCTCATTTGTTTTGCCAACAACATAGATTGTTATTGGCAGGCTGGCAAAAAATATATGTAAATAAAAAACCGGGCAGAATTAGAGCAAACTGTTTTGGAGAATAGACCTACTCTATATTCACACCCGGAAGTGTATAATTAAATACTTTGTAAAGTTATGAAAAATTTCAATAAGTTATTTTTTCTTGTTGTAAGTCTTGTTATTACAACAAATACTATTGCTCAATCAATTCAAATGCCCAAGTGGCCTTTAAACGGTAAAGAGATAGATTTTACCACAACTAACATCACTGTTAATAATCTTAATTCATATTTGGCTGGTGCTTGTGGAGCAACCAATGGTTATTATGATGAAAACAACAATCTTCTATTCCATATAATTGACACAAAATTATATGCCCCCGATGGAACTCTTGTAGGGAATTTATACACAGACAACGACAATACTCCAGACGAAATGGGAGCAGAAATAATTGTCGTACCTGCCGAGTCTTCAAACAATTGTCTGTATTATGTAATTTATCCTATACAGCAACATAACGACGACAACTCTCATGTTTGGAAAGTTTGCTATAATCTTGTTTGTTGGTATGGTCCAACTATTGTTGAGTCTGGCGTTTTATGCAGTGAATCTGGAATCACTCATGGCGGAATTGCCATATCAGATTTTATTAATGATAATGGATTTGTATACCATAAATTACAAGCTGTTGGGCGAGGTCCATTGACGAATTTGATGCCGAATTTATATATTAATGGAGAATTACGCCTAAGAGTACAAACCGTCCTGCCTAATGCAAACAATTATGAATTTTGCGAGTTGGATATGTCTAAAGACGGAAGTGTAATTGCTGCTGCACATCTAAATAATGATAGGTACAATATGAATGATATTTACCCTTATAATATTACAATTTGGTGTGTTGATGCTACAGGAATGCCTGTTGCGATTTACACAAAGGATATTGGAACGCCTGGGGATTTAACTGAGCAATTTACTGGAGTTGAGGTTTACCAAGACCCAAATAATTCAAATTATAAATTGATATACTGGAATAAAGTTAGTGGTCGTAAATATGTGTCGATAATTAATGGAACAACCTATTTAGGCACATCTGCAATTACAGGTACTTCTGGTTTTTCAAATTCTCAAATAGAATTAAGTAGACATGGATATATTAGTTCAACGAATTCAGATATTTATTTGCAAGAAATTAATCCAAGTAATCAAAATTATGTATCACCAAATATAGGAGTTCACAATCCAGTAAGAAATGATTTTATTTATAATTCTAATTCTTTAGCTCCAATAGTTTACACCTTACCCGACCAAGTTGATCAAGCAGATTACTCGGCATATACCGTTGGGACAGAGTTTGATTGTTGTGAAGCAGCACATTTAAGTTTAATTAAAACAGAAATGCCAAATGTAAGCTTTGATGCAAGTGGAAATATTACAATTACTGGTACTGTTTCTTGGAATACGACTTCAAATCCTTTCACATCTAATGGCAATGCTGTTACAGACATTTATTTAAAGGGAAATCTAACAATAGAGCAGGGTGCAAGGCTTAATATTACTGGCTTAACCTTACATTTTAAAGAAGACGAATCTTTAGAAATGTCATATTCTACTAATCCCACTGTTAAAGGACCACAATTGTATTTATATAGTGGTACAAAACTAACAGTATTTGATGAATGTAACGAAAATGCACTTTGGGGTGGTGTTAAATGTCACGGTCGCTGGTGGGGACCAGGTTATGCTCAGTCTGGAGTGTCTATTGTACTCCAACCATTAGTTTATATGAGTAATTCAACAATTGAGTTTGCCGAAATAGGAATTGAGGTTCCTTATGGTGGAATTGTTAAAGCTATAAACTCAAACTTTAAAGATAATGTTATTGGTGTTAGTTTTACAGCATGGGACTATGATAATATCTCATATTTTACAACTTGTAAATTTAATACAACAGCCGACTTATACAATAAAGGATACAATCCTGATGCTCTTGTTCATACATGGACAGCTTCTGGTTTATCATTTTCAGGTTGCGAATTTATAAACGATTATGCACTTTCTGTTCCAGTTTCTCAACGTGGTGTAGGAGTTTTATTCTCAGCCTCTTCAGTAACTATTATGGAAAAATGTTCTAACACAATAAACTATAATCCGTGCCCTGTTGCAAATACTACTCGTGGTAGTTTTACCAATTTATATTACGGTATTAAAGGTGGTGGTGGCAGTTTTATCAAACTCAGCAGACAAGATTTTAACGATTGTGTTAAAGGTGCATGGTTAATTGATTCGGATGCGATTACAGTAACAGAATGTGATTTTGATGTGTCATCCGAGACTCTGGATGGCGATTTGCTTTACGATAGCTTTGGTTTGTATGTGGAAAGCAGTTCTGGATATCATATTGAAGGCAATGACTTTCACGATGGGGTGCTAGGTATGGTGGTATATAATTCTGGATTCGCAACTAATAATGTGTATTTTAATGATTTTTATAATTTAACAGGTGTTAGTGGTGCTAGTGGTGCTATTGGTATAGGATTTAATGGCGGCCCAGTAATAGATCAACCAAATGGATTGCAATTTATATGTAATGATTTTGATCAAACAAATTATGCGATTGCAGTAACTGGAGGGGCGATTCAAACACAAGGTAGCGGTCTAATAGATGTCTCATTATCAGCAATTTCATGGATACAAGGTCAAAATTTAATAACTGGTAATGCTGAATCATCAAAAAACACATTTTGGTTACATGGTTTAACAGGAGAACGAGACTTTTATATTGATGCAAATGTTTCTTATGTCAACTTAATAGGACATAAATATAAATATAGAGGTTCATACGATAATTTAGCTAATCGTGATGCAAATATTAACAGTTATAATAGTAATGAAGTAACAAGAAATTATTATGGTACTTTTACAACCCGTGAGCAGGAATGCCCTCAAACCATATATTCTGGTGGTGGTGGAATAATTATAATCCCTATTATGCAAACCATAGGAGGTTTTAATGATGAAGAAATCGAAATTGAAAACGAGTTAGCTTCTTTAACATCATATAATGAGTTAAATTTAGAAATTTCTGCACAAAATGCCAATACAAACAACGCATCTACAGTTTATAATAATCTGGATGCAGCATCGCCTTATCTAACATCAAAAATATTGTTGGCATATCTTAACAATACCAATGTAAGTGAACTTTCTCGTACATCGCTAATGCTTGCAAATAGCCCATTGCCAAAAGATGTTGTAGAGTCTGTTAGTAATTCAGATTTAAGTGCAACATATAAAGCATATATTTTAAAAGCACAAAATGGCGAAAATCTGCTTGAGCAAAAACTTAATCGCATAAATAGCCTAAAGTCAGCACGTCAGGTTAATTACGACAAACTTGTGCGTGAAACTTTTAGTGCTGATACCACACCAGATTTTGCCGAAACTTACAACACGGTTATAGACTTTATGGAAACTCAAACAGACCTGCATGCAAAAAAGAAACTTGTAGATTTATTTATGCACAAAGGTCTGTACGACAATGCGTTAACGGTGCTATGCGATCTTGAAAACATTGCTTTAAGCGAAGATAATATTTCTCTTTTAAATGATGTTAAACTTAAAGAAATCAAGATTGATATGTATCGTGCACATTCAGTAGATGCTGCTAAAAATACTATTCACGAAAATGAAGAATATCTGCGTGAATTAGCCTCCGACTATATCACAAAAGAAGGTGGTGCAGCACGAGCAATGTTAGCATCAGCAGATTTATGGGACAATTTCCCTATTGTTTTTCTTCCAAAACCTGAATTAACAATGCAAAACAAGTCTGCAAAAATAAATAACGAATACGATGAAACAGAGTTAATTCCTGAACTCGAATCATTATTCAGTATTTATCCAAATCCTGCAAACAATTACTTAGCAATTGAGTTTATCAATCCAGAGGGTAATTGTAAATTCAGTATTTACACTATCAAAGGCGATCTTGTAAAAACAATCAACACAAATCAGCAACTTGGATTTATAAGTATTGATATAAGCGAACTTAAAGCTGGTAATTATCTCATAAATTGTAAGGAACTAAATGAAAGTCAAAGTTTTATAATATCAAGGTAAGATAAAACAGACACGTAAATCATATTAACAAAAAACTCGGACTTTCGATTTTTATCGAAAAGTCCGAGTTTTGTTGGTTTTATAATAAAGATATTTTATTGTCCAGTAAACAGTGCAAATTTTATTTTAGCTCCATTTTGAGTACACATATAATATTTGTAATTAAAATCTTTCATTAATTCGGGGATAATTTTATAATTTTTATTCTTTTTTGTAAATAATGTTGTACCATGCACTTTACCATCCGAGAATATTGACACTACTACAGCCATTCCTTTACGATCGGGAGCGGTAATACTTTTATATTCGTATCCGTCAAGGTTTTGTTGTTCCAGTAGTTTAACATTCTTTTTGTGGTCGTTATAAAACAAAAACACTTTTTCGCCAACAGCTGTATATGCAACAGAGGAAAACAATTCTCCTTTATAGTCGTAACTATACTGACTTTTTGGGATTCTTGTCATCCATTCCATATTATTTTCGGCACTACAATAAGCCACAAGAACATCATTGTACATATCATAATTATTATAAATAACTTCTTTTGAGCCAGGCACAATAATAGAATCTACCCAATGATTAGAATGCTCAGCAATAACAACAGAACCTCCATTAGATAATTGAAGGACATCGAGTAATTTATAATTATACATTTCATCATAAAACTTCAATAATCTCTCTGATCTAAAATCTGGAGTTTCGGTTTTTGCGAACATATAATCCGACTGCTTAGTGTCAGAAGATATTTCAAATTCTTTTGTCTGAGTGTTTAGTTTTTGATGATAAATACCTTCATAATTAGTTTTCCCTTTTCTTACAAGAAAGCCATAAATATCGACATTTTCATTATCATCAAGCCCAAAAATTGCATCAACAAGTATATATTTTTTACCTTTTATTTCATATTGTTCAACAAGTTTTGTTGTATTGTCAAAAACCAAAAGTTTATAGTCATAAATAATCTCTTTCATTCTTTTTGCTCTACGTGCATCTGGGTCAATTTTAGCGAGCATGTAAATATTCCCTTTATTTGATATTTTATACTGAATAATATCAAATGCGTCATCTATAAGCGGAAGTTTAATAGTGTTATTATAAATTTCTTTCATATTGGAATCGTAAACCTTAAAGAAAAAAGGCTCTTCGTTATAAGTTTGGAAAGGTCTGCTATAGTACACAAACATGTTTTGCTGATTTGGAGTTAGTTCAACGTTAAAATCGACACTAATGTTTTGGTTCGTTAACTTACCTATCAATGTAGGTTCGCCAATAATCTGACCACTTTTATTAACATGCTGAATGTATAGCGACTTTTCCTTAATAGTATTGTTAACCACTTGAGTAAAAAGGATTAATTTACTATCAAGATAAAACATTGCAACATACTCGGAGTTTATGCCTCCTACCATTGGTAATATTAACTGATTTGTAGATTCTCGATTCATTGTTGCACCGTTAAAAAACTCAAGGAATAAATTATCTTTAGCGTCTATTCTAAGAGCATAAAAGCCATCAGAGTCTGCTCCAATAAGTCTTACATACTCGTTTAAATCTTCCATAACAATGTCTCGATCGTAACCAAAACTTGCCGAAGCTTGTGAATATGCTATTGATGTACAAAAAATTGCTGTGATAAATAATAATGTTAATTTTTTCATAATATGCTGTTTTCTTATAGGTTGCTAATATAGAATTTTTTTTTCACATACTAAAATTATTGTTTTTTATTTGCCAATTGACCACATGCAGCGTTAATGTCTTGTCCTTTCGACTTTCTAAGTGTTACTATCAAATTTTTTGATTTCAAAAAAGTCATAAATTCCTCGGTTTTTTTACCATCAGAAGGCAAATAAATGTCAGAATCTCCAGAATTGTATCCAATAAGATTAATTTTACATGGAGATATTTTTGTAAATTGACTTAGTTTTTCTGCATCTTTTATATCGTCATTTATACCTTTGAGCAAAATATATTCATAAGTAATCCTTTGCCCAGTCTTTTCATAAAAATATCTAATCGCTGCACTTAAAGTCTCAAGATCATATTTCTTATTTATTGGCATAATCTCACTACGTTTTTGGTTATCTGCAGAATGTAACGAAATCGACAAGTTGAATTTTTTTTTATCATCGGCTAAACTCTTTATTTTTGGAGCGATACCAGCTGTTGATAAGGTAATTCGATGAGGAGAGAAACCTAAATCGTTTTCGTTGGTAATATGCTTTATTGCCTCTAATGTGTTTTCGTAATTTAATAAAGGCTCACCCATACCCATTATTACAATATTTGTTAAAAATCTGCCAAATAATTTTTTACAAGTCTCATTAAGTTCAAAAACCTGTCCAAAAATCTCTCCAACTCTTAAATTTCGTATAAAACCCATTTTGCCAGTTGAGCAAAAACTACAATTTAAGGGGCATCCCGACTGTGTCGAAATACATGCTGTAACTCTATCTTTACTGGGAATTAATACTCCCTCAAAAAGTTTATTATCAAGGGAACTAAATAAAATCTTTGTCGTTTTATCTTTTGAACGATTTGTTGATTCAATTTTAATATTATCAAAATAAAAGGCTTCTTCTAATGCTCCTCTAAATTTTTTTGGCAAATCGGTCATAGATTCAAAATCACTTACCCCTTTATGCCATAACCAATATGATATCTGACGTGCACGAAACTCTTGTTGATTGTTTTTTTTACAAAACTCAACAAGTTTATCAAAGTTTAAATTGCGTACACATTCTTTTTCCATAATTTAAAGTATTTTTCTGCCTTTACATACTCCAGAGAGGTGTTTTTAAGTGTTTTTTTTGCAAAAATAGGCAAAACAATTGGAAAGTAGGATATTTATGAATTGATTTTAATTTTTAAATATTTTTATTCGAGTACCAATAAGATTTTGCAATTTTTTTTTGATACACTAATCTTTTTTCATTTTATTGTTCTTCAATATTTTGAATTTCTGCGTGTAGAATTATTTCTGTTAATTTATCATCTTTACTTTGTTGATATTTATTTGAGTTTTACTTCTATTTTTCTGCAATTCCATAACTGATATATTTCCAATTTTTAGGACAGACTTTATTAAAAAACAATTTATCAATTGTTGAGAGCAAATTTCTCTGACTTTCTGTTCTGCCAAATGCTGCTAGAACGCCAGTAGTTTTGATATCGTAGGTTGCAAACAAATCAAGACATTCTTTCATTTCTTTTATAGACACATATCTCCATGCGCTGCCCCAGTTGACAAATCGTTTTCTCATTCGTTGGTGAAACTTAGAAGCAATAAGGTTTTCGGCAAATAAGAGTTTTCCTCCTGGTTTCAAAGCTTTATAAATTTCGTTAAAGACTTTTTGTTGAATTTCATAATTGTCGTTTCTCCCAATTCCTCCAATAATTGATTTAAAAACAATAATGTCAAAATAATTTTCGTAAGGTATATTTACTGCATCAATATCTTGATATTTTATAAGCTTAGAAACATTATAACGTAAGTGAAGATGTTCGGCTGTGTTTTTCACATCATTTAGGTCGGAGCAAACTACTTCCTTCCCTTTTAACGCAAGCCAAAGTGAGAGTCCGCCTTCCCGTCCACCTAACTCAAGTCCGTTTTGAACTGTACCCCAATCAATATTGCTATTCCAGTATCTAAGTGCTTTTGACCAAGATTTTACATCCCATTTTATTATGTCTTTAACTAATTCTTTTGTCATTTTTCCTGTCTTTTATTTTCAACCTCCGTAAAAAAAACCTCTTTGATACTCATCCAATTACCAAAACCCAATTTCTTTCATTTTAACCTCAAATTTAGTGTTTTGTTTCGATATGATTGTAACAATTCTCATCTTTTTTCCTATTCAACAAACAAATATGCTGTTATGGATTGTTTCGACTTGTGTAAAATATTACACATGCACGACCAAAACCAGCAAAACATCTTTGTCAATTCAGCATACTTTATTGTTTAACAAACCCCGATTTCATAGACATACATTTAAAAGTTTCATTTCTACAGATTAGAAGTGGATGTTGTAAATTTTAAAAAGATAGTTTTGTAAATTTATTAAAAAAAATATTATATTTGCAACTTGAAAAGCCCGGATGGCGGAATTGGTAGACGCGCTGGTCTCAAACACCAGTTTCTTTTTTGAAGTGCCGGTTCGACCCCGGCTCCGGGTACACCCCCTCTTTTGAGGGGTTTTTTATAAACTATAAATATGGCAAATATAAAGTCTGATAAAAAACAAAAGCAGTTTGATAAGCATTATTTAGAAATGGCTGCTATTTGGTCTAAAAACTCATATTGTAAACGCCGGCAAGTAGGTGCACTTATTGTTAAAGATAAAATGATAATATCTGACGGTTATAACGGCACCCCATCTGGATTTGAAAATGAATGCGAAGACGAAAATTATATTACAAAACCTTATGTACTTCATGCCGAAGCGAATGCAATTACTAAAGTTGCAAAATCAGGCAATAGCTCTAGTGGTGCAACTCTTTATGTAACAACATCTCCTTGTATCGAATGTGCAAAACTAATTATTCAATCTGGAATTATAAGAGTTGTTTACTTAAATAAATATAATAAAACCGAAGGGTTAGACTTATTAAAAAGGGCAGGTATTGAAGTCATCAATTTTAAAAAAGATGAATAAATATAATAACACAAAATTCAGTATTGTTTTACCATTAATAATTGCTGTTTCAATTGTTACGGGTATTGTTATTTCCGAAATTCTTAATAAAAATAATAATTCGCAAAACATTTTAATTTCGCAACCAAAAGATAAATTGAACATTGTTGTTGATTATGTCGCTAACGAATATGTAGATAAAGTTGACAGAAATCATCTTGCCGAAATGGCTATTCCAAAATTTCTTGAAGCTTTAGACCCGCATACGCTATATTTTAGTGCAGAAGAAGCAAAAACGGTTGAGGAAGAATTGCAAGGAGAATTTAGCGGAATTGGTGTGCAATTCAATATTTTCAAAGATACAGTGCTGGTTGTTAACATTATTGAAGGTGGTCCATCAGAAAAGTATGGAGTAAAAAACGGAGATAGAATTATAATGGTAAACGATTCTATTATAGCGGGCATCGGAATAACTAACGATCAGGTAATGTCAATGTTGAAAGGGTCGTTAGGTTCTAAAGTTGAATTAAAATTATTACGCAAGGGCGAAGATAAACTTATTAGTTGCAATATTGTAAGAGGCAATATTCCTTTAAGAAGTATAGATGGGTTTTATATTATTAGTAAAGATATCGGATATGTTAAAATAAGCACTTTTTCTCTTAATACTCACAATCAGTTTATTGATGCTGTTTTTAAAATGAGAAAAAAAGGAATAAACTCAATTATTATTGATTTAAGAAATAACTCTGGTGGGTATCTTAATTCTGCAACGGATATTTTAGATGAATTTTTCGAAAGTGGTAAAACCTTAGTTTATACCGAAGGAAATGCAAGACCTAAAAACGTGATTGGGTCAACAAAAAAACGCAGTGCTTGTCTAGATTTGGATGTTGTTATTTTGATTGATGAGTTTTCTGCATCTGCTTCAGAAATTGTTGCTGGAGCAATCCAAGATAATGATCGTGGTTTTGTAATCGGACGTCGTTCGTATGGTAAAGGTCTCGTTCAAGAATCGACAACTTTTAGTGACGGTTCGATTATACGCTTAACAACCGCAAGATATTATACCCCATCGGGTCGGTGTATTCAAAAATCTTATGAGAATGGTCTTGACGAGTATTATTCCGATATTTATAACAGATATACACACGGCGAATTTCTTCAAGAGGATAGCATAAGACAAATTGACTCGCTTATTTATTATACAGGAAAAGGTAGAGCAGTTTATGGTGGTGGTGGAATAATGCCAGATATCTTTATTCCGATTGACACAACAGGATATACTAATCTATATGCTGAAATAGGTAGAGCCAACTTAGAGTATTATTTTTCAATAGAGTTTGTTGATAAAAACAGAGCAGCCTTCGAGAAAATCACTACTTTAACAGAATTAAGAAACTACCTAAAATCACAAAATATAAATAATAAGTTTTGGCAATACGTTGCTCTAAACGGCATAACTGCACAATCAAAAGATGTTGCGATATCAGGAAAATATATCGAAAATAGTGTTGCTGCATATATTGCAAGACAAGTATTAGGCGATGATGAATTTTATGAGCTTGCAAATAAATATGATGTTTCGTTAGATTCTGCGGTAAATATTATCAAGTCGGGACGGAAAGTTTATTAAGGATGAGTTAAATATTTTTTAGTTTCACAGCTACATAAGCTGCTTTAACCGATGCTTCAATTGCTTCATTAATACGGAAGGTACTATTTATTACAAAACTTGATGTTTTTGTCAATCCAATTTTCGGCCGATGGTCATATTCTGTTGGGTCTTAATCCTTTTTGTAATGGAATATCATCTCTGACT
>JAQVOR010000087.1 GCA_028702535.1 Bacteroidales bacterium | reverse complement strand
TTCGTAGTCCGTAGGGGAATCGAACCCCTGTTACCAGGATGAAAACCTGGCGTCCTAACCCCTAGACGAACGGACCATTTTTTAATTCCCAATTTGGGACTGCAAATAAATGAAATAATTCTTAGTTTGCCAAATTTTTTTTGAGCATTTTGTAAAAAAAATAAAAAACTTATATAAGAGGCTCAATATTAGAGGTTTAACGTATGTTAGTTATTCCATTTCTGCTGCTAATTCATCAGTCATCTCTAAGTTATGGAAGACATTTTGAACATCATCATCATCTTCAAGTGCATCAATGAGTTTCATTACCGATTTTGCGTGATCAATAGAAAGCTCTTTTGTGTCGTTTGGAATACGTTGTAACTCTGCATTTGATACTTCGATATTTAATTCTTCAAACTTTTTATTTAGATTACCAAAATCTTCAAGTGCCGAATAAACTGTTATGTTATTTTCATCTATTTCGATTTCTTCTGCTCCACCATCAATTAGTTCGAGTTCTATCTCTTCCATATTAATGTTTTCGTTAAGTTCAAATTCAAAAACTCCTTTGCGGTCGAATAAAAAACCTAAGGATCCGTTTGTACCTAAAGTTCCATTGTATTTATTAAAGGCAGATCTTATACTTGAAACGGTTCTATTATTGTTATCGGTAAGACATTCGACAAAAACAGCAATCCCGTGCGCAGCATATCCTTCAAAACTTGTTTCGGTAAAATTGGCTCCGTCTTGGTCTCCCTTTTTAATTGCACGTTCGATATTATCTTTTGGCATATTAACGCCTTTAGCATTCTGTACTGCAACTCGTAATCTTGGGTTGTAATCAGGATCAGGTCCACCACCTTCTTTTACGGCAATTGTTATTTCTTTTGATAATTTCGAAAAAATCTTAGAACGCTTAACATCGGCGGCTCCTTTTTTTCTTTTAATCGTTGACCATTTACTGTGTCCTGACATAAAGTTTTGTTTTAAATTAATACAATCATTGCACAAATTTATAAATTTTATTTTATTTAACTCATTGTTAATGAAATTTTGTTGCTAATTTTGCCGAATGGAATGTCCAAACTGTCATAAAACGGGTAATGTACTAAAGCGTATCTTCTCGAAACGCAAAGGTTACGAAAATAGATATTGTGCTTATTGTAATGCAGAGGTTAAACTTATCTACAATTGGAAAAATATATTTTTGTTGATTGCTCTGGTAATTATACTTCTGATTATAATAAATTTTATTATGCAAGCTATTGGTTGGCCTGGAATTTCTAGTGGGTTTGCTGGTGGTCTTGGTGGCTCAGCGATTGCGGTTTTTATGAGAAAACCACCGTTTTTAAAAGTAGAACTGATTAGTAAAACTAAAACAAAGAAACGAAAATAAAAAATGAACCAATTATTTTCAATTGTTGATATAGAAACCACTGGGGGTAGTGCAAGAAGCGAAAAAATTACTGAAATTGCTATCTATATTACTGACGGGAATAAAATAATTGATAGCTTTACTACTCTTATAAACCCCGAAAAAAGAGTTCCTGCTTTTATTACTGGAATTACTGGAATTACTAACGAAATGCTTGTTGATGCTCCTAAATTTTTTGAAATCGCAGCACGTATTGTCGAAATTACTAAAGACACTATTTTTGTTGCTCATAACGTAAATTTTGACTATAATTTTATAAAACAAGAATTTGCACAATTAGGTTATAAATATCGCCTAAATACTCTATGCACGATAAAGTTGAGTAGAATAATGTTTCCAGGTTTTAAATCCTATAGTCTTGGAAATTTATGCAAAAGTCTTAACGTAAAACTCGAAAATCAACATAGAGCGTTTGGAGATGCACTCGCGACAACCGAGATTTTTAAAATGATCTTTCAAAAAGATATGCTCGAGAATCAGGGAGTAAATATAAATGGATTTTCATTAAACGGCCTTAATCCAAATCTTGATTTAACTAGAGTAAAAAATTTACCAGAAAAATGTGGCGTTTATTATTTTTACAATTCTGAAAAAGACCTTATTTATATTGGCAAAAGCAAAAACATCTACGCTCGTGTAATGTCACATCTACGTAATGAAAAAACAGGGAAAGCAATAAATATGCGGTCCCAAATTACACATGTCGATTTTGAACTTACTGGAAGTGAGCTGGTCGCATTATTAAAAGAATCGCATGAAATAAAACTTAACAAACCAGTTTTTAATACTGCTCAAAGACGCACAGTCAATAATTGGGGAATATTTGCATATTGTGATGACAAAGGATATAAACATTTTTATGTACAACATATTGATGACTGCCAGAATGAGTGTTTAAATGTATATTCTTCCAAAATATCTGCAACTGAGGCATTAGCTCGATATTGCCAAAAATTTAATTTGTGTCAAAAATTATGTGGATTATATCAAAGTGCTGGAGCCTGTTTTTATTATGGATTAGGTGAGTGTAAAGGAGCATGTATAGGTGCCGAAAGTCCTAACGCATACAATAAGAGAGCGATAGAATTAGTTAGAGAAATTTCTATAAATCTCAATAGTGTATTTATTACCCCTCTGGATTGTGATGATGAAAAACAGTGGATTGTTGCCATAAAAGACAATAAATATTATGGGTATGGCTGTGTCGATGAAATTACAGATCTTAGGGGTAGCGAGCTTATTGATGCAATTAAACCTTTTCCAGACAATAGGGATGTTCGTCAAATAATAAGTACTTATCTAAAAGTCAATAAAAACTATAAATTATTAAAGATACCTGTCTAATTGTACATGATAATCTCAATTATCTAAAAAGAAAAAAGACTGTTTGTGGAACAGTCTTTTTAAGCTTACTAAGACATATAAAGGATGTAGAAAAGTAAGTTGGTTACCAACTTTTAAATCTTTATCCACATTTTGAATATCCGCAATCGGAACAAATTACACAGCCATCTTGATAAACCAATGTATCGTCCATATTACAGCTTGGACATTTTACACCTTTTTTGGAGGCTTTTGTACCATTAGGAATATATTTGCGTAATGCTCTTTCAACACCATTCTTCCAAGTGTTAATATTATCACTATCCAATTCTAATGAAGATACAAGTTCTACTGCTTTATCAATTGACATTCCATGGCGAAGCACACCAGAAATAAGTTTTGCATAGTTCCAATAAGTTTTATCAAAGGTATGCGACAGCCCCTCAAAAGTTGTCATATATCCATATTTGTTTTTATATTGGAAGTCATATCGTGAAGTTCCGTCTTCGAAACGCATTTTAATAATTTGTCCACAATCCACAGCAGTAGGAACATTAAGGACGTCTTCTTCAACACGACCAGTAAAAATTTCGTATGGATAACCGTCCATAAGACCAATAAATGCAATCCATTTTTCTTTATTGTTTTGAAATCTCACTATATCTGCTTCAAGTACTTTAGGTCTTTTAAGCTCAATATTTTTTCGTTGATTGTTGTCATTATCATTATTTGCCACTAACACGCCGTCTCTTGAGCCTTCGCGATAAACGGTTATTCCTTTGCAACCAGATTTCCATGCTTCTAAATAGCAATCGCCAACAGTCTCTTCTGAAGCGTTTTCGGGCATATTTATAGTTACACTTATGCTGTGGTCAACCCATTTTTGAATAGAGCCTTGCATTTTTACTTTTGCGATATAATCAATATCTTCGGCAGTTGCCTTATAATACGGCGATTTTGATACAAGCTCGTTAAGAGTTTTAGAATCATAGCTTTTTACTTCATCGACATTATAATTATTAACCTGTAACCATATTATAAATTTATGATGGAAAACATTATATTCTTCCCAATGATCGCCTTGGTCGTCAGTAAAATCGATTCTTGATTCAGGATCGTTAGGATTTACTTTTCTGCGGCGTTTATAAAACGGGCGAAAAACTGGTTCGATACCCGAAGTGGTTTGTGTCATTAAACTTGTTGTCCCTGTTGGAGCAATTGTGAGCAAAGAAATATTTCTTCTTCCCCAAGTTTCCATATCTTCGATAAGTTTTGGGTCTGCTTCTTTGATACGTTTAATTATAGGATTATTTCTTTCACGTTGAGCATCATAGATACTAAAAAACCCACGTTCTTTTGCCATATTTACAGAAGATCGATATGCTTCAATAGCAAGAGTTTTATGAACTTCGGTTGCAAAATCAGTTGCATCTTCTGAGCCATATCGCAGTCCTAATGAGGCAAGCATGTCGCCTTCGGCAGTAATCCCGATGCCTGTTCTTCGTCCCTCTTCGGCTTTGCGTTTGATGTTTTCCCAAAGTTTTCTTTCAATTCTTTTAATATCCATGTCTTCGGGATCTGAGTTGATTTTTGCTAAAATAGCATCAATCTTTTCAAGTTCTAAATCAATAATATCGTCCATAATTTTTTGAGCATACCCAACATGCTCGGTAAATTTATCAAAATTGAATTTTGCCGTTTTTTGAAATGGGTTATCAACGTAAGAATATAAATTTATAGCTAAAAGACGACACGAATCGTAAGGACAAAGTGGAATTTCGCCGCAAGGATTTGTTGAAACTGTTTTATACCCAAGATCTGCGTAACAGTCAGCTACTGATTCATTAATAATAGTATCCCAAAATAAAATACCAGGTTCAGCAGATTTCCAAGCATTGTGAATTATCTTTTTCCAAATTTTTTCGGGTTCAATCTCTTTTATAAATTTTGGCGAAATATCGTCAATAGGATATTGTTGTATAAATTTTTTCTTCTCAATTAAGGAATTCATAAAATCATCAGTAATTTTTACTGATACGTTGGCTCCAGTAATTTTACCATGCGTCAATTTGGCATCGATAAAGTCTTCACTATCAGGGTGTTTGATAGAAACGCTCAACATAAGAGCACCACGACGACCATCTTGAGCAACTTCACGGGTAGTGTTTGAGTATCTTTCCATAAAAGGAACAATCCCAGTAGATGTTAGAGCCGAGTTTTTTACAGGCGAGCCTTTGGGACGTAGATGTGAAAGATCGTGCCCAACGCCACCACGCCGTTTCATTAATTGCACTTGTTCTTGATCAATCTTTAATATGCCTCCATAAGAATCGGTTACTTTATCATGTCCAATTACAAAACAATTTGATAATGAAACAATTTGCATATTATTCCCTATGCCCGACATGGGTCCACCTTGGGGAACAATATATTTAAAATCTTTAAGTAAACTGTAAATCAACTCCTCCGACATTGGATTATCATATTTTTGTTCAACACGATAGATCTCTCTTGTTAAACGGCGGTGCATATCATCAGGAGTAAGTTCGTAAAGATTTCCATCAGAATCTTTTAACGCATATTTATTAATCCATACTCGAGCTGCCAACTGGTCTCCCTTAAAATAATCCTGACTTGCAAGCATTGCTTCCGAATCAGTAAAGGTCTTTTTTTTAATCTCTTTTTTTAAATCTTGTTCTTTCATTTTGTCATTCAGATACATTGTACTGATAATGTTTGTATGTTAATATTTTTTGTGTCTAATAATTCTCTTTTTTTTTCATTAAAATTCTTCCTACTATATCGGACAAATTTCGCATTATAAAATTATACTAATTTTCTCAAAAAAAAAGGATAGGTTATTAACATCAAAAAGAGCAAAAAATAATGGCAATTGTAAGATACGCAAAATCAAACACTTAAACAATTACAAGCTTTTTGACAAAAAAAAATATTAACCGCATAAAGCCTTGATACTTTTAGCTATTACGACTATTTTATATTTTTTTTGAACAATGCAATGTTCAATTTATATAAAATCTTATATTATTAACGGCATTCATTTGAATATCAAGCTTATACATGCACTTACCTTAAGCTATCTAAATAAAAGTAATTAACAATTTGTTAGTGAAAATGACTTGCAAAAAATGCTAAAATTCACCGATTAAATGCAATTTGGTAAAGATGTGTTGCGTAGAACCAGAAGAATGGCTTATGTAAGCTTTTGCCTTATTTTGCGTGTCAGATGTAAATAATTTGTTATTAATAATATTATTTATTATATTTGTTAAGTCATGGAGCGTTTTTATGCTAAAACCAGCCCCAATTTCAACTAAATCTTCAGCTTCCTTAAATTTTTTGTAATTCGGACCAAAAACAACAGCAATATCGTAAACTGCTGCCTCTAATACATTATGAATACCTTTTCCAAAACCACCTCCTATGAATGCAATCTCCCCAAATCGATAAAGCTTTGATAGCAAGCCTATTGTGTCAATAATCACAACGCTATAATCATTAGGAGCTTGATTAGTAATATCGGAGTAAAGTATTACTGACTTATTAATTAATTGCAATAAACCTCTGATATGTTTATTATTAACCTCGTGAGGAGCAATGATAAATCGGAATTTTTCATCAGACGCATTTATAAATTGCGATAAGATTTCCTCGTCTTCTGGCCAGGTGCTACCACAAACAATAGTGTGTTTTTCGCTCGAAAACTCATCTAAAAAAATATTCTCATATTTTTCAGAGGCAATTTGGATAACCCTGTCCATTCTGGTATCTCCGCATACGTCAACATTAGTAATGTTTTTATCTGTCAATAATCGCTTTGAGTTTTCGTCCTGTACAAATATATGTTTAAACGTATGTAGAGTTTTTAAGAAAAATTTGCCATAAGGTTTAAAAAACATTTGTTTTTCTCTAAATATCGCAGATATGCAATAAGCTGGAATTTTTTGTGAATGTAACTCATCAAGATAATAATGCCAAAATTCATATTTTACAAAAACAGCAAAATTAGGTTTTAGGATTTTTACAAAATCTCGTGCATTCTTTTTTGTGTCGAAAGGTAAATAACAAACGATGTCGGCAAATTGATAATTTTTGCGTACTTCGTATCCGCTCGAACTAAAAAAGCTAAGAATAATCTTATAATTTTTTGTTAGAGGATCGGATTTGAATTTTTCTATTAATGGTCTTCCTTGCTCAAACTCACCTAATGAGGCACAATGCATCCATATATATTCTGAGTTTGGTTCGATTTGTTCTGCTAATTTTTGTCGCCAGTTTTTGTGTCCTTTTATTATGACAGCAGCCTTAACATTGAATATTGAAGCTACCCTAATTCCTAAAAAGTAAAATCTTGTGGCAATAGTGTATAAAAACAACATTGTTAGTAGTAATAAAATTTGTTAGGACTTTTTTTGTAAAGAGGCAAAATCCACCCAGCTCTGATGCCGAAAAGATAATCGTTTCGTGGTGTATCATCACGTTCCATAGTATCAAAATTAAAATCTCTCCGACATTTAGTCCATGCTTGATAAAACTCAAGTCCGACATAAAAATTTAGAGCGTTTTTATTGCTTAAATATTGATATCCAACAAACTCACGCATACTTAAACCATTTGTTAAACGATCGTATCCTTTTTTATAATCGTCCAAAACTGGAGGTGTGTTATTGTCTTTGTTCTCTATGTGAATGTGATGTTGCAATAACCCTGCACCTATATTAAATACGATTCCCGAATTAGGATTTGACTTCCCAACAGGAAAAACTCTGCCAAGTTTAATTCCAGAATAAAATCCGCGTTCCGTTAGTAATACAGTACCGTATTCACCATGTTCGTTAATAATTTTCCCGTTATTGGTCATTAGACCTTCTAAAACACTACTGCTATCTTTGAGGATTCCACCAAATAAATAACTTACTTCAAAACCAACTGTCCAATTCGATTTGAATTTGTAATTAAGTCCAACGCCTATTGTTGAATTAACTCCGAACCTATCAGCCATGTCGCCGCCAGGAACTTGAAACGAATAGTTTATTTCACATTGCCAAATATTAAGGCTGCTGTCTTTTACCTGCCCAAAAACTATGCTTGAGAATAAAATAGCAAAAACTAATATGAGCGTCTTTCTTATGTTCATGCTGCAAAATTAATAAAAATACTTATATAAAAGTAAAAACGTGCATTTTATGAAAAATTGTATTGATGGATAAGTTTCTTTTGTTATTATCTCTTAACCATATTTTCTATATTTTTTAAACTTTTATTGAATAGCTTGGTTGTTTTTGTACTTTTGTAAAAAAATGATTATGACTAGCGAATTAATTTTTATTATCATACTTGCAATTATTGTTCTTGGTTTTTTCTTTGAGCAAATTCTTGATTTTCTTAATGCATCGTGGTTTAATAAGCCAATTCCCGAAGAACTTAAAGATGTTTATGACTTCGATAAATACAAAAAGCAGCAGCGATATAAGACCGAAAACTACCGGTTTGGAACAATAAGCTCAATTTTTAGCTTTGTTTTGATTGTTTTAATGTTACTGTTCGATGGTTTTTCTTTTGTTGATGGAATTGCGGGTAATATTTCGGAGCATTATATTGTAAAGCCATTGCTATTTTTTGCAATTATATTTTTTGCAATGGATATTTTATCAATGCCGTTTTCTCTGTATGATATTTTTGTAATTGAAAACAAATATGGGTTTAATAAAATTACGCCAAAGATTTTTATTTTAGATAAGATAAAATCATTACTTCTTATGGGAATAATCGGGGCAGGAATTTTTTCGATTATTATTATGTTTTATGACTTAAACCCAGATTGGTTTTGGCTTTATGCTTGGGCGATTGTTGTTGCATTTTCTATATTTATGAATATGTTTTACTCAACTTTGATTGTACCCTTGTTTAATAAACAAACTCCACTTGAGGATGGAGAACTCCGTTCTGCGATTATGGAATTTGGCAAAAAAGCCGGTTTTAATATCTCTAATATTTTTGTAATTGACGGCTCTAAAAGATCAACAAAAGCAAATGCGTATTTTAGCGGCATGGGTCCAAAAAAACGAATTGTTTTATATGATACGCTAATTAAAGAGATGACAACAGATGAGATTGTTGCGGTATTGGCTCACGAAATTGGTCATTATAAGCATAAACATATTTACAAATCGTTATTTACCTCAATTCTTGAAACGGGTGTAACACTATTTATTTTTGGTTTGTTTGTAGGAAGCGATCCATTATCGCAGGCTTTAGGCGTTAACGCAGCAAGTTTTCATATTGCACTAATAGCATTTGGAATTATTTACAGCCCTTTATCATCGGTAGTTGGAATCGTATCTGCACATTTTAGCCGTAAAGCTGAGTTTCAAGCCGACAATTTTGCAGCAAACTACGGACTCGCAGAACATTTAATTACTGCACTTAAAAAACTAAGTTCGCATAATATGAGTAATCTAACACCACATCCGTGGGTTGTATTTACTTCTTATTCGCATCCTCCAATGTTGCAAAGAGTACAAAATTTAACAAAAAAATAATCGGTAGCTTCGAGACATTTTGGCAAGCCAAAACCCTCAGCCACCGATTGCTTTTTTTATCTATTTTTCTTTGCGTACGTTGCGGTTTTCTGTTCCTTTGCGTACGTTGCGATTAAATTTTTTCTGCGTTCATCTGCGTAATCTGTGGGAAAACATTTTTCTTTATTAGTTTGTTCGTTCGTTCATTCTTCATTCTCTTTTTTAAATTTAGTAAAATATTATAAATTTGGTTTTTAAGTTTTTATTAATTTTCATTGATAATAGTCTATGTCTTTAAATCAATTTTACTAATTTTGAGTTTTAAAATAAATGCCATGCTAATAGATTACAAAAAAATTATAGAATCCGCTTGGGAAAACCGCGAATTGTTGAAAGAAAAGTCAGTAATTGAAGCTGTTAGAGCAGTTATTGAGCTTTTGGATAAAGGTGAAATTCGAGTTGCAGAACAAATCAATAATAAATGGAAAGTAAACGATTGGGTAAAAAAAGCAGTTATATTATATTTTCCTTTGCAGAAGATGCAAAAAATTGAAGTTGGTATTTTTGAATATCACGATAAAATTCCATTAAAAAACAATTATGATAAATTAGGAGTCCGAGTTGTTCCTCATGCAGTAGCAAGATATGGATCATATTTGTCTCCAGGAGTAATAATGATGCCATCTTATGTAAACATAGGTGCATATATTGGCGAAGGCACAATGGTCGATACTTGGGCAACTGTTGGTTCATGTGCTCAAATTGGCAAGTATGTGCATCTTTCGGGTGGAGTTGGTATTGGCGGAGTATTAGAGCCTGTACAAGCCGCTCCAGTAATTATTGAAGATAATTGTTTTATTGGTTCGAGATGTATTATTGTAGAAGGAGTGCATATTGGTAAAGAGGCGGTTTTAGGTGCTAATGTGGTAATAACTGGATCAACAAAAATATTTGATGTGTCGGGTAGCAAACCTATAGAATATAAAGGATGTGTTCCCGAACGCTCGGTTGTGATTCCTGGAACTATACCTAAAAAATTCCCAGCTGGTGAGTATAATGTGCCATGTGCTTTAATTATAGGGAAAAGAAAAGAATCAACAGATAAAAAAACATCGCTTAATGATGCTTTGAGAGATAATGAGGTTGCTGTGTAAATTTTTATGGTTTTATTTTTAGAATGGGAAAGAACTTAATGGCGAAATTTGGCAACAATACCCTGAGATAATTGAAATCCAATACGCTAAGAGTTAATGAATTAAATATTAAAATGAAAATAGGTTTCGACGCAAAAAGAGCATTCCAAAATAAAAGTGGACTCGGAAATTATAGTAGAGATGTTATTAGATCGCTACATAATAATTTTCCAGAGCATGAGTATATTATGTTTAGTCCCGAGCAAAAAACGAACCTACTGCAAGATGAATATACAAAGAATGTTATTAGCCCAAAAACAAATTTAAAAGCTGGAAAAACTTACTGGAGAACATTTTCAATTACAAAAGATATTATAGAATATAAGATAGATGTTTATCATGGATTGAGTAATGAATTGCCATTTGGTATTGAAAAAACTTCTGTTAAAAAAATTGTTACAATTCATGATTTGATTTTCTTAGAAATCCCTCAACTGTATCCATTTATTGACAGAAAGCTTTATTTGAAAAAGTTTTCG
Organism: Bacteroidales bacterium; assembly: GCA_028702535.1. Lineage (GTDB taxonomy): Bacteria > Bacteroidota > Bacteroidia > Bacteroidales > ML635J-15 > Bact-19. Next base: position 3,070 of record JAQVOR010000087.1, on the reverse strand, counting down.
CATGCTTGTAAAGTTGCTGATAAAATTATTGCTATTAGTGAGCATACAAAAAAAGATATTATTAAGCATTTTGGAATAAAAGAGGATAAAATCGAAGTGATATATCAGTCTTGCAATCAGGCGTTTACACAAAAAGTGAGTGCCGAAAATTCGCAAAAAGTATTAGATAAATATGGTTTAAAAAACGATTATATTCTAAATGTTGGCACACTCGAAACCCGTAAAAATGCACTAAATATTATCAAAGCTGTTTACTATTTCAATATAAAAATAGATGTCGTTTTTGTTGGACGAAAAACATCATATTATAAGGAATTAAAAGCCTACATAGATGAACACAAAATGAATGATCGTATTCATTTTTTAAGTAATGTTAGCAATGACGAGTTGCCGGCAATTTATCAGAATTGTAAACTATTTATTTATCCTTCGCTATATGAAGGTTTTGGAATACCAATACTTGAGGCTTTTAGCTCAGGAGTTCCTGTTATTGCATCTGATGTAGGAAGTACTGCCGAAATTGCAGGAGATGCAGCTATTCAGGTTAATCCACTAAATTCAAAGCATATTGGCATTGCTATTAGATCAGTTTTAGACAGTTCCGAATTAGCACAAAATCTAATAAGAGAGGGGACTCAAAGGGTTGAACTTTTTGATAGTAAACTTGTTAGTACTAATATAATGAAATTTTACCAAAATTTATGAAAGAGATAATTGCAGAAACTATTAAGGTGTTAAATGCAGGTGGCGTTATTTTATATCCAACTGATACTATCTGGGGTTTAGGTTGTGACCCCGATAACGCCGATGCAATTGCCTCTATTTACGCAATTAAACAGAGAGTTGAGAGTAAAAGCATGATTATTCTTGTAAAAGATGTCGAAATGTTGGAAAAATATGTAGAAAAAATTCCTGAAGTAGCTTATCAGTTAATTGAGGCATCAACAGGACCTTTAACAATTATTTATCCTAAAGCAAAAAACTTGGCTCCAAACATTGTTGCTCCTGATGGCACAATTGCTATAAGAATTACAAAATGTGATTTTTGCCAACAACTACTTAGTGAATATAATAAGCCTTTAGTTTCAACATCGGCAAATTTGTCTGGACAAAAACCTCCATTAGGTTTTTTTAATATCGTTAATGAAATCAAAATTGCTGTCGATTATATTGTCCCAATTCAACTAAATCAATTTAGTGCAGCAAAAAGTTCAGATATAATCAAAGTCTGGAAATCGGGTAAGTTTGAAGTTATTAGATAGAATCTGCAAATATAAACTAAAAACTCCGGCAATCATTTGGGAACAACCACCGGAGAAAAATTCAGACATTTTCAAAAAGTTACCAATCAACAAAAACCAAATATAGTGCCAAATTAAAATAAGAGCTTTTATTGTTTTCAAATTATTTCAAATCATTTTATTAAATTTGCACCAAATAATAAAAGTGATAACGCTACAAAAGTTTAATAGCCAATTAATTAAGTCTCTAGAAAAACTATATTCAAAAGATGAGGCCACATCTATTGCAGAATTTTATATTTGTGAAACGCTAAATTTTAGTCGAACGAACTTACTACTGGTTAAAAATGAAATGCTATCCGAAAATAATTACTTAAAACTTATTAAAAATCAAATACGATTAGAACAAGGAGAACCTGTTCAATATGTTACCAATACTGCTTGGTTTTATGGCAGTAAATTTTTTGTGGATAAAAATGTTTTAATCCCACGACAAGAAACAGAATTGCTTGTTGATATTATTATTAAAGAAAGCAAAAATAAATCCATAAAAATTCTTGATATCGGTACAGGTTCTGGATGTATTCCGATATGTCTAAAAAAAGAACTAGAAAATTCGCAGGTTTTTGCATTGGATATCTCTATAAAAGCTCTGAGTATCGCACAAAAAAATGCAGAGCTAAATAATGTTAATATTGAATTTATTAATTTTGACATTCTTTCAGAAAATCAGATTCCTATTAACAAAAAGTTTGATGTAATTATTAGTAATCCCCCTTATATTACTAACTCGGAGAAGCAGTTTATGCATGCTAATGTTTTGGAGTTCGAGCCAGAACTAGCTCTTTTTGTTACTGATGAAAATCCTTTTGTATTTTATCAGGCGATAATAAATAAAGCAAAGGAATTACTAAAACCTACTGGTGTGTTGTGGTTAGAAATAAACGAAAAATTCCCAAACGAGATTGTGAAATTGTGCCAAGATGTCGGATTCGTGACAAACAATATTATAAAAGATATTAACAAAAAAACAAGATTTGTTAAATCAAGTTTTAAAAATTTGTATATTTGTTGAACCAAATTAAATAAATATGAAAAAAATAGTTTTAATAAGCATTGTTCTCGCAGCAGCTTTATTTGTTTTTAGTTCATGTGAGCGTGAAAATAGTTCTGATGTTAATCAGGATAGGATATTTGTTATTTACGAAATGGTTTATCATCAATCAACTGATATTACTTATGCACGGGCTTCCTTCTTTTTTGGTGGTGTTACTGGAACAAAACTAGAGTTGTCTGACCCTAACAAGATTATCTGCAATGATAAGATACTCAGCCTCAAATCAGCTTTAGCATACTATGAAAAAGAATTTGAAGGTTTTATAGATACTGCAAATTATAAATTTACAGATGCCGATGGAAATAGTTTTGTTAATGAAGTCTATATCAAAGAAATTGGACTGTCAGAAAATCCTGATACAATAATAAAAGGAAACTCATTTACTCTCAATTTTAATGGAGAACCGCTCGCTCAAGGAGAAAGTGTTTATGTTTGTATTGACGGATTATTGGAAAATGACAAGATAAGCGTTTATCAAAACACTTCAGGAGCAACATCAATTATAATTCCAGCTAACCAAACTAGCAAGTTAAGTGTCGGAACAAACACAGTATATTTAAGAAGAAAAACAGAAATAACTCCTCAGGAAACGAGCTCTGCTGGAGCATCATGTTCTGGAATATATCAAACCAAAGAAATTAATATTGAAGTTGTAGAATAAGTTTTTTCTGATATCATAAATTTTATGGCGATAGGATAGAATTGGTGTATC
>JAQVOR010000213.1 GCA_028702535.1 Bacteroidales bacterium | reverse complement strand
TTACAAGCTTATCAAGTACATTATATATTTCCACAGTTTCAGTAGCACCAAAATTGCTACTTATAGTAAACATATCTGAAGCAGGGTTTGGAGCCACAGTTAAATTTACGGATTTAGTAAAATCAATTGCTGTAGATGTTGAATATGTAATTGTAAATGTAATAAAATCTGATTCATTATTGACATCATAAACTTTATATAAAACTGTAGTTACTCCTCCATTTGGTCCTTGAGTAAAAGAGAAATCCCCTCCTGACTGAGTAGTTTCACCAGCATTCAAAATAATATTTGGAGTTGACGATGACCACGGCATTCCACAACCACCATTACCTGATTCTGTAGGTGGATGACACATCAAATGTTGACTACCTTCAATTTGTGTTGTTTGTAACTCCATCTGCAGTTTCAAGGTTTTTTGAGCCCCTGAAATGTTTTTTATCGACCAATAATATACAACAGCGGGACCATCAATTGTAGTAGCTAAAGTAATACTTTGTCCATTAATAAGTTCTGAATCATTATTATAAACTTCAAATGATTGGGCAAAAGCAACAGAGCTATATAACCCCAACAAAAGACTTATAAGTAACATTTTTTTCATAATTAATTAATTTAAATTAATAATTTATGCAAAGTTACTAATAATTATGCACACCAGAACTCATTTACTATATGCTAAATATCATATTTATACGTAATCCGATATTTTTTTCTAATAATATCATAAAACAACCAGTATAAATTATTATTATAGATAAAATCAAATTAAGTAGTCAATGTAAAAGAAGTAGTTTTAGCTGCGAGCACTTTTAAACTCGATTCTTGCAGACAATAAGCAGAAGAATTTTTATTTTGATATTTTGCTACTAAACTGGTATAAAACAAATTACAAAGCAAACAATTATCAAAAAAACGACAAACCGAGACCCAATATCTAAAAAGCAAATTTGAAATACTATAAAACAGACAACTCCAGCCTAATACAAACTAGTAAAATATTTAAGATTTGTATAATTATGTCTTATTTATCAACAAAACACCAAATACGGCAGTTATTTTCATTAAATAATAAACTATGTTTGCAAACTGATACTTAAATACAATTAACAAAATTTATTACTTATGAAAAAATTATTTATTATTACTACTGCAATGCTTATCGGAGCTATTGCTATTGCACAAAACAAGACCACTACTCCAGTTTGCGAAAAGAACACAGCTAAATCAAGCAAAGCCATTTGGGCTGAAGTTGAAAACTACTTTAATGTTACTGACATAAATGGTAACACACACGACTTAGCTGCTTATTTAGATGCTGGAAAGACTGTTATTGTTGACCTGTCTGCTGTTTGGTGTGGCTATTGTTGGAACCTACATCAGTCTGGTGTATTTGATGACCTCCATAACAATTATGGTCCAGCTGGTAGTGATGAACTTGTAGTTCTTTGGATTGACACCGATAACGCTTCAATCGACGAACTCCATGGAATTGGCTCATCAACATATGGTGATTGGACAGTAAACGACACATGGCCAGTTCCTATAATCCAAAGCAGTACTCTAGCAAACTCATTCTCTGAGCTTCTTGGAGATGGTATCCCACAAGTTTTTATGGTTTGTCCATCTGGCTACTATAAAGATGTTACAAACCAAACATGGACTAGTGCAGCATCAGTTTATGCTCAGTTAGGATCATGTCCTGTATCAGGCGTTGTGCCAACTTCAGGAATAGCTGGACCTTCATCTCTTCCAGTAGATGCTAACGGCACTTTCCAATATTCTGGAGTTTCTGCTGATCCAATTACGGGTTATGCTTGGACATTTGAAGGCGGAAACCCTTCAGTTTCAACACAACCAACACAAATAGTGTCATGGGATACTCCAGGAGTATATGAAATCACCTTAATTGCAACAAACGAAACTGGAGACAGCCCAACCGCAACAACTACAGTTACAATTGTTGAATGTCCTGCTATCACGTCTTTCCCATGGACAGAAGGATTTGAAGGTACAACTTTCCCTCCAACATGTTGGACTATGCTTGACGCAGATGGAGACACATATAATTGGAACCAATTCCCGACTGCTAGTGGAGCTGCTCATACTGGGAGTTACTCTGCTATGAGTGCTTCTTACGACAATTCAGTTGGGCCACTTCATCCTAACAATTATTTAATCACTCCACAAATTTCAATTCCGACTAATGGTGCTATATTAACATATTTTGTAGCTGCACAAGATGCTAACTTTGCACAAGAACATTATGAAGTAATGATATCTACAACTGGTATTAGTGCTGGAGACTTTACCTCGATATTTGAAGAAACCCTACCAGCAGGAAGTTCTGCCTGGAATATAAAAACTATACCATTAACCAATTATGCAAATCAAAACATACATGTCGCTTTTGTTCACAATGAAAGCACAGATGTGTTTACGATGAAAATTGATGATGTAACAATAGATGGAATCGTAAATATTGAAAGTGCTAACACAAACGCTATTAGTGTATTTCCTAATCCTGCAACAGACTTAATTACAGTATCTAATGCTAAAAACACTAATATTACACTTTTAAATATGTTAGGTGAAGTAATTAGCACAATCGAAAATGCAAATACAAATCAAACAATAGATATTAGCAATTTACCTGTAGGAAACTACATCGTAAAAGTAAATCAAGAAGTTTTTAAAATTAACGTTACAAGATAAATTTTCCTTAAAAGAGTCCGTTATCGGGCTCTTTTTTTGTTTTAAAATATTTTTGGTTTAATTCTTGTTATAAGTAATTTTAATTATCTATTTTTGGCTCACTAAAATAAAATTATGAAAAATCTATTCTTAACACTTATTATTGGATTTCTTAGTATGAGTTTATTCTCACAAGAGGTTCCACAAGTACAGATTAAAGACCTAAATGGCAAAACCGTAAATACTAAATCAATAGTTGAGAACGATGGCAAACCAGTATTGGTAAGCTTTTTTGCAACATGGTGTAAACCTTGCATCAAAGAGCTAAGTGCTTTTAATGATGAATATGCAGACTGGGCAGAGGAAACTGGCGTTAAAATAGTTGCCATTTCGACTGACAATGCTCGCAGCAGTAGTTCTGTTGCCCCATTTGTAAACGCAAGAGGTTGGGAATTCGACATTTATCTTGATGCAAACGGCGATTTTAAAAGAGCAATGAATGTAGGCAATGTTCCTCACACTTTCCTTTTAGACGGTAATGGAAAAGTTGTTTGGCAGCATACTTCATATCTCGAAGGAGACGAAGACCACACATTCGAAATTATTAAAAAAGTAGCAAAAGGACAAGCGATAAAATAAATTTCATTCAAACATGAAAAAACTTACAATCTTAATCCTGAGGATTTTAAGCTCAGGTGTTTTTTCTTTATATTCACAAGAGAATAACGGTGGACAAGTTTCTGGTAATTTCCAAAGTGATATTCAATATTACATGGAAGACAACCAAATTGGTGCAGTAGCAGTAGATGAAAATGTCCTTGTCAACTCGTGGGCTAATTTTGCATACACTCAAGGCAATT
>JAQVOR010000086.1 GCA_028702535.1 Bacteroidales bacterium | reverse complement strand
AAATGAAAACAAAAATTGTCTTTTTATTAATTGCAACAATTTTTTTTGTTGCGTGTAATCAAAGTTCTCAAAAAGCGAACGATGAACAAGTCAAAACCGAAATTACTCAAAACCCTAAACTCCGACTTCAGATTTATTATTTCCATGCGACTAATCGATGTCCTACCTGCAATAGTATTGAAACAAATGTAAAATTAGTTTTAGAAGAAAATTTTAAAAATGAAATTGAAAAAGGTATTATCAATTTTGTTTCATTAAACATTGACGAAAAAAACAATAAAAAATTAGTAGAAAAATATGAAATTTATGGATCTTCTCTGCATTTAGTACAGATCAATGATGGCAAAGAAAAAGATAATGATTTTACTGATTATGCTTTTTCGTATTCAAGAAACAAAACTGATTATTTTCTTAAAGGAATGCAAGACACAATTAATTATTTTATAAACCACTAATAATTTGAAATATGAAAAGTAAAAATTTAGTTTTAGTTATGTTCACTTTATTGTCGGTAAGTGTATTTGCCCAAAACAAGGGAACAAAAGTAGAAGTTCTTTATTTTAAAGCACAATTGGCTTGTTGCCAGGCAAGAGCTTGTAATACTTTAGAAGTAGATGTTCAAAAAGTAATTGACAATAACTTCAAAAATAATAATGTAAGTTTTAAAGAAATTAAATTAAATGATTCTGCAAATTCGGAATTAATAAAAACTTACAATGCGAAATCACAAACAGTAGTATTAGTAGCCACTAAAAAAAGCAAAAGGATTTCAGTAGATGTATCAGATATCGTTTCAGAATATGCAAAAAATAGTGATTTTGAAGTATTTCAAAAGAAATTAAGCGAACAAATTAATCAATTGCTATAAACATGGAATTTCTTCAAAACATATTAGACGGCAGTAGTTTTCCAATTTTGTCAGCATTTATACTGGGACTAATGACCGCCATAAGTCCCTGTCCTTTGGCAACCAATATTACTGCCATTGCATTTATTGGAAAGAACATTGAAAATAAACGTAAAGTTTTTATAAATGGACTTCTTTACACATTAGGAAGAGCAATAACCTATGTTACACTTGGTGTAATTTTATTTTTTGGGGCAAGCAAATTTCATATTGCTTCGTTTCTTCAAAGCAATGGCGAGAAATTTTTAGGTCCTTTGTTATTAATTATTGGGATTTTTATGCTTGACTTTATTAAAATCAAGTTCCCTGGACTTGGTAAATTAACAGACAAATTTCAAAATAACGAAAAACAAGGGGGCTGGCTTAGTGCTTTACTAATGGGAATTTTATTTGCTTTAGCATTTTGTCCATATAGTGGTGTATTATACTTTGGTATGTTAATACCAATGACAATTTCAAGTTCATCTGGTTTAATTTTACCATTAGTATTTGCCATTGCTACTGGCTTACCTGTTATTGTTTTTGCATACCTTATAGCCTTTACTTTATCGAGCGTAGGCAAATTATACAGCCGTTTAAAAACATTTGAGTTATGGTTTCGCAGGATAGTTTCTGTTATATTTATAGTTGCAGGACTGTATTATATTTTTATTTTTTTTATTAAATAAAAACAATTATGAAAATATTAATTCTCTGTACAGGAAACAGTTGTCGCAGTCAAATGGCACATGGTTTTTTACAATCTTTTGACAAAGATTTGGAGGTTTTTTCGGCAGGAACAGAACCTTCCGAAAAAGTAAATACTAATGCAGTTCAAGTAATGCAAGAAATTGGGATTGATATTAGCAAGCACTTACCCAAACACATTAATCAATATTTACAAGAAACTTGGGATTATGTAATTACAGTTTGTGATGATGCAAATGAAACTTGCCCTGTATTTATTGGGAGTGTAAAAAAACGTTTACATATTGGTTTTGAAGACCCCTCAAAAACAAAAGGGAAGGAAGAATTTATTATGAGAGAATTTCGTAAAGTAAGAGACGAAATTAATGCAGAATTTTACAAATTTTATAAAAATCTTAGAATTTGACCTTATGCCTTCAAATAAACGACAACGAGTTTTTAAACATTAAATAATATGGAAACAAAAAAAGAAATTAAAATTCTTGTCTGGATTACAATAGTTTTTGGTCTTGCATTTTTTTTACCAATAGAAAGTGCCAGATTTAACACCGCAATTGCTGCCACTTTTGACCTTGTAAAATGGTATGCTCGTGAGCATGTAATATTATGTTTGTTACCCGCATTTTTTATTGCTGGAGTGATATCTATTTTCGTGAGCCAAGGTTCTGTACTTAAATATTTTGGAGCCAATGCAAAAAAATGGTTAGCATATACAGTTGCTGCAGTTTCTGGAACAATTTTGGCTGTCTGTTCTTGTACAATTTTGCCGCTATTTTCAAGCATTCACAAACGAGGTGCTGGATTAGGACCAGCAGTGGCATTTTTATATTCAGGACCAGCAATAAATATTCTAGCAATTATTTTAACCGCTCGTATTCTTGGTTTTGAGATGGGAGTAGCTAGAATTATTGGGGCAGTTTCATTTAGTGTTATAATCGGTGGGTTAATGTCATTAATTTATCGTAAAGAAGAGAAAGTAAAAAAAGAAGAACAAATGAATTTAGAATCACCCCCTGAGAAAAGACCAATGTGGCAAACCTCATTTCATTTCTTCATTTTAGTTTTAATTTTAGTTTTCGCTAATTGGGGAGCACCGGCATCAGGCGACACATCAAGTACATGGTATTATATCTGGTTTTACAAATGGTATATTACCTCCTTCTTTGGTCTTGGGTTAATATTGTCGCTGATTTATATACTGAAAATTAAGTGGCAATGGGTAATAGCTGTTGTTTTAGCAACAGGTTTGGCTGCATTTTTATCATCCACCTATATTCAAGATGCTAAAATGGCTCCTTTAGTTCCTGTACTTGTTGGTATTGCAGGTTTGAGCATAATTACTCTTTTAGATAAACGCGACCCTGATAATAAAGAATGGACATTGTCAACTTGGGGCTTTGCTAAACAAATATTACCATTATTGGCAATAGGGGTTATTACTGCTGGTTTTTTATTAGGGTCAACTCACGATGGACAAACAATTGCAGGAATAATTCCAAATGAGTGGATTTCTAATCTTGTTGGAGGGAATAGCATTTTTTCAAATTTCTTTGCCTCTATTGTTGGAGCGTTTATGTACTTTGCTACTTTGACAGAAGTGCCGATATTGCAAGGGCTAATTGCTGCAGGAATGGGTAAAGGACCTGCACTTGCCTTATTACTTGCTGGACCATCTTTATCTTTGCCAAATATGTTAGTGATCCGTGGTGTTATGGGAACACAGAAAACTGTTGTTTATGTTGTTTTAGTGGTAATAATGGCTACTATTTCAGGTTTGATTTATGGAAGTGTTTTTTAAAAGACGGTATTTAAAACATATTTTATAAACACCTATTTACTAATTGAGTTGATTACAAACCAATTTTCGATGTTTTAAATAGATTATTATAAGGATTTTCTTATTTTTGTAAAAAACTTCAAAAACATGACTTTATCAATAATAATTACTATCTGTGCACTCTTATTATTGGCTTACATTTTCGATCTCACTTCGTCCAAAACACGTATCCCCACAGTAATAATATTATTAGTCCTTGGATATTTAGTTAGGCAAGGGGTTGATTTTTTAAACATTACGGTTCCTGACTTAAATATGTTTTTACAATTATTTGGAACTTTAGGACTTATACTTATTGTATTAGAAGGAGGTCTTGATCTTGAGTTCAATAAATCTAAGCTAAAAATAATTAATAAGTCTTTTCTAATTTCAATTTTGTCAATAGTGGTTTTGAGCTTTATTTTTACGTTAATACTGCAATTGATGAGCGATTCCTCAATAAAAGACAGCTTAATAAATGCGATTCCTATATGTGTTATAAGTAGTGCAATTGCTATTCCAACTGTTCATAATCTTTCAAAAGATAAAAAGGAATTTGTAATTTATGAAAGTAGTTTTTCAGATGTTATTGGAGTAGTGGCTTTTGATTTTCTTATCACTCATCAAGTTATAAATGCTCAAGCTTTTGGACAGTTTGGAGTTGATATGTTGATACTTATTGCAGTTTCATTTTTTGCAACTATTTTACTTTTATTTTTATTACGTAAAATTAATCATCATATTAAATTTATTCCAATAATAATTCTGATAGTTCTAATTTATGCTGTAGCTGAGGTTTTTCATCTTCCAGCTCTAATATTTATTTTAATTTTTGGCCTTTTCATAGGAAACCTTGGGAGACTTCAAAAAATAAACATTATAAAAAAACTAAACCCTGAAATACTGCTCAAAGAAGTTGATAAGTTTAGTGAACTTCTTAAGGAAGGAGCATTTTTAATTAGAACACTATTCTTTTTAATTTTTGGTTTTTTAATCGAAACATCAGAACTGTTAAATCCCTCAACTTTTTTATTGGCAATTGGAATTGTTGCAATAATATTCCTATCGCGTTGGGGAATTTTATTACTGTTTAAATTAAAAGTTAAACCTCTTGTTTATGTTGCTCCAAGAGGATTAATAACAATATTGTTGTTTTTTGCAATCCCAGAAGCATTACAAAGTACGATTATTAACAAATCTCTCATTATTCAAGTTATTGTTCTTAGTGCAATTGTAATGATGGTCGGGATGATGCTATCCCAAGAACCGTCGCCAGATCAAAAGCTAGAATCCGCTGATGATTTAACTGGTGATGACAATAATAATAAGGGTGAACAATCTGTACCTGACGAAATTCTCGATATAAAAGATGTAACTGATATTAATAAACCAACAGAAATAGATGCTGAGGAAGAAACTGGCACATTTGAATAATGAAGCACATCTTTAAAATTACATATTTGTTGGTGCTATGCATTACAATTGTCAATGTATCTTGCATTAAAAAAGTACCAATTAATGATGTAAATACCATTACTGATTTTGAAATTAGAAAAACCCAATTAGAAACTTATTTCCCTGAGTATTTCAAAGGGCTTGATGAACAAAATCTGTCATCGCAAGAAGTAAAATGTTTGGAACATATTTTTGCTTATATGCCAATTAGCGATTACACAAATTATGAGTTTGATTTTTGGTTACAACATGTAAGAGCATCTATAACAGCATGCGAAACTTTTGCTTGGGCAGATAGTATCCCTGATGATATTTTTATGTCTTATGTTTTGCCGCCACGTGTAAATAATGAGAATATAGATACTGCTCGAATTGTCTTTCTTAAAGAATTTCAAAAACTGTTTGACGATAAAAATCTAAGTGCTGAACAAGTAGTACTTGAAATTAATCATTGGTGCAATTCTAAAGTAATATATTGTGGAACAGATGAGAGAACAATATCTCCTTTAGCAGCTATTCGCTCTGGTTTTGGAAGATGTGGCGAAGAATCCACATTTGCTGTTACAGCATTAAGAGCTGCAGGCATTCCAGCACGTCAGGTTTACACGCCTCGTTGGGTGCATACAGACGATAATCACGCTTGGGTTGAGATTTGGATAAACAACAAATGGCATTATCTTGGAGCATGCGAACCCGCTCCTGTGCTAAATACTGGTTGGTTTGATATTCCTGCTACGCGTACAATGTTGGTGCATACAAAACAATTTGGAAAAACTGGCACAAATAATCCGAATTTATTAAATCAAAACGAAAATTTTACTTGGGTTAATGTCCTAAGTACTTATGCTCCAATTAAAAAAATTAAAGTAAGAGTTACAAGTGAAAATAATATTCCTTTATGGGGCGTAAAAGTAAAATATCAAATATACAATTATGCAGAAATGTATCCGCTTTACGAAACACAGACAAATTTGTACGGCGAATCAGAATTTACAACTGGTTATGGTAGTCTTGAAATCACCGTAAGTGATGACATTAATAGTTCCAGTATCATTGTTAACCCCTATTTTGAAGGACTTGTTAAAATTGTTTTGGGTAAAAAAGACAATTTCCCTGTTAAAACTATTAAATACATCCCACCAGTCGCCCAAAATATTGCTAAATTAGACGATAAACTAATTGCTAAAACCGAAAAACGGATAAACCAAAATGAACTAATACGAAAAAAATACGAAAAATCATTTTATACTGAATCTGCGGCAAAATATTTCGCAGAAACATTTGAATATAGCGAAGAGATTGTTCCTTATCTTGTAAATAGCCGAGGAAATTGGCAAGAAATTGAAAACTTTTTAATCGAAGCATCCTACCTGAATAAACATAATTTAGCAGTGAAAATTCTCCAAGTTATTTCCGAAAAAGACTTGCGAGACATAAATACAACTACTCTTTCTGAACATTTGCTATTTACTCCTGACAATGTCGATAAGAGTGTTCCCGATGATATTTATTATGAGTATATCGTAAATCCACGTGTTGAATTTGAGATGTTAAAACCTTACAGAAAACTTATTTTACAATCATTAAACACTCAACAGATTTCTTATTTTAAAAACAATCCCGAAAAAATAATAGATTGGATTACAAAAAATATCATTACTAAAATATATGCAGATAAGAATAGCATTTTAATTGATGAATTAAACAATTATAATGTTCCAATTACTCCAGATGCAGTACATAAATTCAAAATTTCTGATGCACGTTCACTAAAAATTTATTTTGTGGCATTTTGTCGAAGTTTGGGAATTCCTGCAAAAATCGACAATATTTCTGGTGTAACGCAGTATTATTTTGATAATACGTGGCATGATGCAATCCTACAAAAAACACAAGAAGACAAAAGCATTAAGCGAGCACAAGTATTTTTTGTAAATAACGATACGTCAATTCATTTAAAATATCGAATTAATTTTGCTCTATCAAAGTATGAAAAAGGAGAATTTAAAACTGTTGATTTAGGTTGGGAGATTCCAATTTCTGATTTTAAAAACGGGGTTCATATCCCAATAGGAAAATATATGTTATTAACCTCTGTTCGTAACGGAGACGGAAGTGTGGATGTGTTACGTAGTTATTTTGATGTTGCCGAAAATGACATTATGTATTTACAAGTTGCTTTACCTGCTCCAACTGCCAACTCACAAAGCAATATTGATTTTATTAATGGTAATATTCTCGACTTTGCAGGCAATTCGCTTAATACAAAATCTCTCTTGAGAAAAACTAATAATACTGCTTTTATTTGGCTTGCTCCAGGTACCGAGCCATCAAAACATATTATGCAAGATATTGCACCAATGATAGATAAGCTATCAAAACAAAATATCAATTTGTATTTTATTACTGATACTTATAACTTTGTTCCGCAAAACTTTAATTACAATAGAGATATGAATTATCTTTACGATAAAGGGCACAAGTTATTATCAAAAAACACTGTATGCAAAACGGCGGATGAAAGGAAAGACTTTCCAATTGTTATTCTAATAAATCAGCAAGAAAAAATAGTCTATAAGTCCTCAGGATATATTATTGGTATTGGTGATATTTTACTTCAAAAAGCTAAATGATATTTTGTTGGCGTGTTTAATTAACTTCTTAAACCAATAAGTATATAATTCAGGGTTATTTTCAATATCTTTTATAACAAAATCTAAATTTCCCCATTTAAAATCCATTACTTCTTTCGGATTAGGAGTTGGCGTGCCATTAAAAATACCAGTATAAACATGGTCTATTTCGTTTTCGATAATTTGATTATCAAATTTTATTTTATAACGAAACGAGAACGCAAATTCAAGTTTACAATCAAAGCCCATTTCGTACAATAATCGGTCGTGCCTGTAAGAATTAAAATCTATATTTTGTGGCAAATGGCTGCAACATGTATTTGTCCATAATCCGGGTGTATGATATTTTGATAATGCTCGTTGATGTAAAAGAATTTCAGATTTATCATTAAAAACTAAAATTGAAAAAGCTCTGTGTAAAAGCCCTTGACGATGAACCAACATTTTCTCTTCGTAAGAGATTATATTATCATTATCATCAACTAAGGCAATTTTTTCGAGTTTATTCATTTTAAAATTATTTTCCAAGAAGCTTAAACATATTTCTTTTATAATCTTCGACACCAGGCTGGTCAAAAGGATTTACACCTAACATATATCCGCTAATGCCACAAGCAAACTCAAAAAAGTAGAATAAAAAACCAATATTATATTCATCAATAGTGTCAAGTTCAATCAATAGATTTGGTACCCCACCATCAATATGAGCTTGTAATGTTCCTTCAAAAGCCTTGCGATTAACATATTCCATATCTTTGCCTGCGAGATAATTTAATTTATCAAGATTCTCAGTATCTTCAGGGATTATTGGTGCATTTGAATTATCATTAACATAGATTACTGTTTCAAAAATACTACGTTCGCCTTGCTGAATATATTGACCCATAGAATGAAGGTCTGTTGTAAAAGAAACAGAAGCTGGAAAAATTCCTTTATGCTGTTTGCCTTCACTTTCTCCATAAAGTTGTTTCCACCACTCGGCTACATAATTGAGTTTGAGATTATAATTTACCATTAATTCAATTTTGTACCCCGCAGCATAAAGTAAATTTCGCATGGCAGCATATTTCAACGCTGGATTTTCGGGGCTTTTTTCAAGGCATAAATCTTGTGCTATTGAAGCTCCTCTTAAGATTTCTTCAATATCATATCCTGCAATTGCAACAGGCAATAATCCTACTGGAGTAAAAATTGAAAATCTGCCACCAACATTATCAGGAATAACAAAATCTTTAAATCCTTCTTTGTCTGCTAATTCTCGCAAAGCTCCTTTATCTGCATCTGTGATTGCCACAACTCGTTTTTGGATTGTTTTTTTATCAAATCGATTTTTCATTTCGGAATACAATAAACGAAATGCAATTGCCGGCTCAGTGGTTGTGCCTGATTTAGAGATGATTACAATCCCAAATTCTTTATCTTTAAGATATTCAATTAGCTCGGTATGATATGCACCATTCAAATTATGTCCAGCAAAGATAATCTCGGGCGAAGTTTTTTTAAATGACTCTGATAATGATTCAATAACTGCTTTTGCTCCAAGGTAAGAGCCTCCAATACCAATAATTACGACAGCATCAAGATTATGAAAAGCTTCAGCAGTATCGTTAATTTCAGTAATATCTTCAATAGAATATGATTGTGGTAAATTAATCCAACCTAAAAATTCATTTCCCTCATCAGTTCCAGAGTTTAACGTTTCCATTTGCATCAAAGCATAATCAAAAGATTTGGAGTAAGATTTTTCGCCAGTAAATTTTATCGCTTTTTCAATATTTATTTTCATAAGATGTTTGTTTAGTAATTATTTGTAAAAATACAAAAACTTTGAGTTGTATTAAGCTATATTTGCAAAAAAAATATGTATAGTGGACAATACAAATGTTAATCGTATAAAAAACAGATTATATGTAATCATCTTTAAATCAAATACTCGCTGGGGAAAGTTGTTTGATGTGATTTTATTATTCGTGATTTTGATAAATCTACTTGCTGTAATGTTTGATAGTATTGAATACTACAAAACAAATTATGGTACTTGGCTTAGAATAATCGAATGGATTATAACAGGACTATTTACAATTGAATATGGTCTTAGGATATGGGTTTTAAATAAAAAATCAAAATATATTTTTAGTTTTTATGGCCTTGTTGATTTGTTGGCTATATTACCCTCATTTATTGGATTATTTATAGCAGGCACTCATTTGCTTACCGTCATCAGGACATTACGTTTACTAAGGATTTTTTCAATCTTTCAACTTAGTAACTACACAAAACAAGGCAATATTATAATCAAATCTATAACTAACAGTTGGTCAAAGATTTCTGTTTTTCTTTTATCTGTTTTTGTAGTTATTACAGTTATTGGAACCCTAATGTATCTTATTGAGGGTGCCGACAACGGTTTTACCAATATCCCAATCTCAATATATTGGACAGTAGTTACAATTACCACGGTTGGGTATGGAGACATTTCGCCTATAACGCCTGTAGGTCAGTTTATTGCAAGTATTACTATGATAATTGGTTATGCTATTATTGCAGTACCCACAGGAATAATAACTGCCGAAACTTTAAATCAGAAAAACCAATCGGTAAAATGTTTTAAGTGTTTTTGTAATGAAAACGATGAGGATTCAAATTATTGCAAAGTTTGTGGTGAAAAATTAAATGCAACCCCTAAGGCTGACGCCCGAATATGAGTTTTTAATATTCGATAATTTTTGCTATATTTGAAAAAACTCTTACAAAAAAATGGATATTATAACAAAAGCAGCAGATAAAATAAAAAAGTCGGTATATCTAAGTTGTTTTACTGGTGCCGGCATTTCGATTGAAAGTGGGATTCCTGTTTTTCGAGGCGCAGATGGTCTTTACTCAAAATTTGACCAAAGTTTACTTGAAATCAGTAGCTATCAATATAACACAGCAGAATCATGGAAAGCAATAAAAGCTGTTTTCTATGATAGTTTTGTAAATGCACGACCAAATCCTGCACATGAAATCTTAGCTAAATGGGAAAATAGTGGATTATTAAAAGCGGTTGTAACTCAAAATATTGATAATTTACATAGCGCAGCAGGTAGCAAAAATGTGATAGAATATCATGGTAATAAAGAGTACTTCGTATGCTTTGATTGTGCAGAAAGATATAGTAATAACGAATTAGAACTTACCGATAATCCACCAAAATGTTTAAAATGTGGCGGATTGTTAAAACCAGACTTTATATTTTTTGGTGAGGCTATTCCGTCTGATGCAGCAAGATTATCGCATGAAGCAGCAAAAAAATCGGATGTGCATTTGATAATTGGTACTACAGGTACAGTGCAACCAGCAGCTTATATCCCGTATTATGCAAAAAGAGCAGGAGCTTTAATTATTGAGATAAATCCAGAAGAATCAAGTTTTACAACAACAATAAGCGATATGTTTATTAAAATGACAGCAAGTGAAGCTATGCAAAAACTAGATAAAATAATTTTTCCTTAAAATAAATTCAAAATGAAAATTGTATTTGTAGAACCTCTTGGAGTTGATATTAAACTATTAGAAAGTCTTAAAATTTATTTTAAAACTCAAGGACATTATTTAAGATATTTTCATGACCGAAATGAAAATCCCGAAGAAATAATTAAAAGAACAGGCGATGCCGATATTTTAACGGTAAGTAATATCCCAATAAATAAAAAAATAATTGATGCTTGTCCTAACTTAAAACTTATTAATGTAGCTTTTACTGGCTATGACCATATTGACCTTGAAGCGTGTAAAAAACGTAGTATTATGGTTTGTAATGCCGCAGGATATTCAACTACAGCAGTGTCGGAGTTGAGTTTAGGACTTGCGATATCGCTTTTAAGAAATATAGTCAAACTTGACGCAAATACTCGAATTCCAGGCGATAGAAATAATTATCTCGGTATTGAATTAAGTGGTAAAAAAGTTGGAATTATCGGTACAGGTAATATTGGATTGGCAACTGCAAAACTTTTTCATGCCTTTGGGTGCGAAATACTTGCATATAGTAGAACAACTAAAAATATCGATTTTTTAAATTATGTTTCACTTGATAAGCTTCTTACAGATTCTGATATTATAAGTTTACATATTCCAGCAAATGATGAAACAAAAAATATCATAAACGAAGAAAAACTTAATTTAATGAAATCGTCTGCAATTTTGATAAACACTGCTCGAGGGCAAGTTGTTGATACGCAGGCCCTTGCTCGTGCGTTAAAGTCAAATAAAATTGCTGGTGCAGGTATTGATATTTATGAACAAGAACCACCATTACCAAAAAATCATCCGCTATTAGATGCCCCAAACACAATTCTTACGCCTCATATTGCTTACGCAACAAAGGAAGCCATGATTAAACGACTTGGAATTGTAAAAACTAATATTGAAAGTTTTGTTAAAGGAGATTTACAAAACAAGATTATTTAATCTTTAAAAGCAGGAGTGCAGTAATTATTTCAAGTTTATTACATTATTAACTGCCAGAAATTACAAACTTAATGTAATAAAACTATAAAAACATCTCAAAAACCCTATTTACAACTAAATATTTACTTGGGCTAATGTCCACAAATACAATCAATTAAAAAAAACTATTAAGGTTAACTAAAAACTTAGTTGGTAAACTAAAATATTAGTTGTATATTTGCGTTATAGAATTAAAGGAAATACAAAATGAAAGAGTTAACAAAGGTAGAAGAACAAATTATGCAGATCTTATGGCAACTTGAAAAAGGTTTTGTAAATGACATAATTAAAGAACTGCCAGAACCTAAACCTGCGTATAGTACTGTATCCACAATTGTTAGAATATTAGCGAATAAGGGCTTCGTTGCACATAGAGTTTATGGCAATACGCATGAGTATTTTCCATTAATATCTAAAGAAAGTTATAAAAAAAGAAGTTTAAATAAATTAGTAAATAATTATTTTGATAATTCATATAAAAATCTTGTGTCATTTTTTGCACAGGACGATAAGATTAGCGAAGAAGAGTTGAAGGAGATGAAAAAAATGATTGAAGATGAATTAAAAAATAAAAAATAAAAATAATATGAATGAGTTTATGAAATATTTAATTCAAGTAATTGCTGCTTCGGGAGTTTTATATTTATTTTATTTTTTGTTCCTTAAAAATAATACCTATTTCAAGTTAAACAGATATTATCTTTTAATCTCATTAATATTGCCTCCAATATTACCTTTTATTAATATTCCTGTAAGTCCACAAGAAACTATATACAGTCTTTCAATTATTCTTGATGAAATCATTGTAACATCTGGAGGAGAAGTTATCCAAGCAAATCCTAAAACTGTAAATTATAGCATCTTATTTTACAGTATTATTGCTGCAATTTTTATATTAAGAATTATATGGGCTACAATCTCTATTTATATAATATCACGAAAGTCAGGAAAAGACAAGATTGGGGAATATATTATTGTTTCTACTACAGATAAGATCAATCCTTTTTCTGTATTCAAATATATTTTTGTTAGTAAAAGTCATTTTGATGACAGAGAAGGTCTTGAACAGATAATATCACACGAAGCAGTTCATATAAAGCAATTACATAGTATTGATAATTTTATTGCAGAGATAATTTGTTCTGTATTTTGGATAAATCCGTTTGTATGGATTACTAAAGATAATTTAAAATCAACCCACGAATATTTAGCTGATGAAAAGGTTATGGAGCAAGGCTTTGACACAGCAGGATATTTTAAGCTCCTTTTTGAGAATGTAGTTGGTAAAAGATTTGGGTTGGCCAACAATTTTAATGAGTCACTAACTTTAAAAAGAATGAAAATGATGAAAAAAAACGTTCGCCACGCTACTTGCGTTGGCTTTATCTTATGGCTTTGCCATTAATTGGAGTAATAATTTTTACAATTTCTTGTACTGAGAAGCAAACAAAAACCGAGCAGGTTGATAAAGAAACACAGAAAAAAATTGTAGAAGCAGAAGAAAAAATATATCAATACATGGAAGCAGATGTTGAACCTCAATTTCCTGGAGGACAAAAAGAGTTTATGAATTATATTATAAACGAAATCAATTATCCAGAACAATCAAAACTCGATGGAATTGAAGGTAGAGTTTTTATAAAATTTATAATCTCTAAAACTGGAGAAATAATAAATGCTAGTGTTGCGTCCTCTGTTAACGAAACTCTTGACGCTGAGGCCTTGAGGGTTGTATCAGGAATGCCAAAGTGGACTCCTGGCGAAATTGAAGGACAACCTGTAAATGTAGAATTTGTTGTTCCAATTCATTTTAAATTGGAATAAAACAATAGAATTATTTCTCTATAACAATATCATATTTATCTAAGAGTCCAACTATATCAGGCAAAGAGAATTTTGCTTTTCTAATACGGTTGTTTTCTGGATTGATAGAGTAGTTTGTGCTTGTTCTAAAATCTACTTTTTCAAGAATAGAATTATTAAATATGCTGCCTGTTAAATCGCAATTATCAAAATTTGCACCTGTAAGATTACAACCAGTAAAATCTACTTCTTGTAATTGGCAATTTTTAAAAACTGTTTTTTTGATATTAATTTCAAAAAACGATGAGTTGCTAAGCAAACAGGAATCGAAAAAAAAGGATAATCCGAAATCATTACAAGTTTCGAAATGAAGTCCTAATATTTTACAGGCTTTAAATTTTGTATCGCGAAAAGCTGAGTTCACTAATTTTGTTAAACTTAAATTACAATCAATAAATTCACAATCTAAAAAGATTATTTCAGATAAATCTGCATTAGAAAAATCGCAATTATTAAATATGCAATTTTCATACTCCCCTTTTTTGAGTGAATTTGTCTGAAAATTTAATTTATCATAAGTTTTTTCTTCGATATAAGTCATAATTGTTTTTGTTGTATTTTAAATTAATATTATTTAATAAAACTATTGCTAACGCGTAA
>JAQVOR010000212.1 GCA_028702535.1 Bacteroidales bacterium | reverse complement strand
AGGGCTTTAACATCAGTAAAAACCGATTACACTCTAAACAATTTGTCCAGAGGACATATACAATTTTTCTCAATATTAATGTATGAAAAAGTATGCGTTTGCCTTGTATCAAATTGGTATTACAAGTTTTTTAATTATTATTTGAGTATATTTGAAACTTAAAAACAAAATTATGCTAGTATTAACATTAGATGCAGGTGGAACAAACTTTGTGTTTTCTGCTATAAAGGACGGTAAGTTTTATGGAGAAAAAATAATTTTACCTTCTAACGGAGATAATCTCGAATTATGTCTTAGTGGAATTGTTACAGGTTTTTCATCACTTCAAAAATCATGTAGTCAAGCTATTGATGCAATAAGTTTTGGTTTTCCAGGTCCTGCCGAGTTTAGCAAAGGTATTATCGGCGACTTGTTTAATTTAACAGGTTTTAGAGGAGGCGTTGCTCTTGGCCCAATGCTCGAAGCAAAATTTAGTGTGCCAGTTTTTATAAATAACGATGGAGACTTGTATGCTTATGGAGAAGCATTGACAGGAAGTTTGCCGAAAATCAATCAAGATTTATTAAAGTCGGGAAGTTCAAAACAATATAAAAATGTGGTTGGAATGACATTAGGAACTGGTTTTGGAGCTGGACTTGTCCATGATGGAAAATTAATAAAAGGAGATAATATATGTGCTGGAGAAATATGGATTACCTCAAACCGTGCCGACAGTAATTATAATAGCGAAGAAGGTGTTAGTATAAGGGCCGTAAAATACTTTTATGCCGACTTTGCTAATATAGATTTTGACAAAAGTCCAGAGCCAAAAGATATATATAAAATTGCTAAAGGTAAAACACCAGGGAATAAGCAAGCGGCCATAAAAGCTTACGAAAAGACAGGGCGTTTTATTGGTGATGCAGTAGCAAATATGATTACACTTTTTGATGGCATTGTTGTTTTAGGAGGAGGTATTGCAGGAGCGAAAGATCTTATCATTCCTGGGATAGAAATAGAATTAAATCATGATTTTAAAACTTTAAACGGTACAACAAATAAACGACTTACTCACAAAGTCTTTTGTCTTAACAATCCAAATGAATATAAAGAATTCTTAAGAGATTATGGAAAAACAATCGGTATTCCAGGCACAAATAAAACAATAATTTACGACATGCAGCCAAGGGCTGCTTATGTGTTTTCTGATTTTGACACAAGCGAAATGATAAGTTTGGGAGCATATCATTTGGCACAAAATTTGCTTAAAGTATAATTCTAAATTAAAACACACAATGGAGAATAAAAAAATAATAGCAATTTATATATACAATATAATAATATTTTAGTTACCTTTGCGTTTAGAATAAACACTTTAAATAATTTAAGGTTAAATAAAAGAGAAATTTATATTAATTAACAAATTTAAAAAATTAAAATTATGAAAAAACTTAGTATTTTATTAGTATTAGTTGGTGCTGCTGCCATATTTTTTAGCAGTTGTAACAAAGAGTATGCTGAACCAACAATTACATGGACGCCAGATGGTTCGTCACAGTTCGTAAATATTGATGATGTAACGACTCACAACAAAACACTTGCAATAGCTTTTACCGCTGAAGCAGGTATTAAAGAAATTACAATTTGGAAACATACTTACAAAATGTTAGATATTGAAAGTGAGGTATTTGCTTCTCCAACTGGTTATGCTGGATTAACAGATTTTTCTCATGTATTAACTACTGATAATGTTTTAGCAGACTTTGGTGGTGGAGTAACTAAAATTGTTTACGAAGTCGAAATTACAGATGATAGCGAAACTCCGCAATCTACAACAAAATCATACACATTTATGATTGATGAAGCATACGCCGTAACTATCAATGTTAAAGATGGTGAAGGTAATGCAATTACAGATGCAAAAGTTACTTTTAACTCTGTTGAAAAAACTGAAGCTCCTTATGTGTTTGAATATATTATGGAAGGTACTTATGCTTATATGGTAGAAAAAGCTGGTTATACTAGTGTAAATGTTACGGACTTTGTTATGCCAGATAAAGACACTACTGTAAATGTTGAATTAGTGATGAACCTTTCTGCTTGGAGTGATGATGTTATGATTTCTTTACTTGATGGTGCTTATTATAATCACATTGCTGTTCCAGATCATGAAAACACAACTATTGGGTTCAAATATTTAACAAATCCAACAACTCCTTCTAATCATGCAAAAGTTGTAAAAACTACAAATTGTACTGGTTGGGTTGAAGTTACTTCAGATACTTATACTACACAGGCTGAATTAGCGACAGCTTATAGTGCAGGCACCGAAATTTATGAGGCTTTTTTAGGATTTGATTATGAAGCTAGAGCTTTTGCTGGTAAGATTTTTATTGCAAAATTTGGAAATGATTATGTGCTAGTTAAATATATCGCTGGATTAACATGTCCAGCTGATCACACTGCAACTACTGGCAATTTTGGAAACGTTCTAGTATTCCAATACAAAAACTAATAAACAAATATCATATTTTTAAAAGCCGCAATTTTTTGCGGCTTTTTTGTTTTTATTACTTGAGTAATAATTACAAAAAAACAGGAGTTCCAAATATTCTTAATCAAATTTACATACTATATTGCCACAATATTATTCCTTTTATGTAAGTTTGTAAACTTAAACTTTAAATATTATTATTATGTTTTCAGGAATTGTTGAAGAAACCGCAAAGCTTGTAAAAATTGAACAAGACAAAACAAATTTTCATTTTTATTTTAATTGCTCATTTGCAGATAAGTTAAAAATTGACCAAAGTGTATCGCATAACGGAGTTTGCTTAACAGTAGTTGATGTTAATAAATCCCAAAAAGTTTATAAAGTTACCGCTATTCAAGAAACACTTGATAAATCAAATCTTGGATTGTTAGCAGTAAACGATAAAGTGAATGTCGAACGAAGTATGACTATGGATAAACTTTTGGATGGACACATGGTACAAGGTCATGTTGATCAAACGGCTATGTGCACAGAAATAAAAGAGGTGGACGGAAGCTGGTATTTTACGTTCCAGTACGACAGGGCTATAGGAAACATTACTGTCGAAAAAGGCTCGGTATCTGTTAATGGTGTTAGCTTAACTGTTGTTAATTCACAAGATGATAAATTCTCAGTTGCAATAATACCTTTTACTTATGATATTACAAATTTTCATACTTTTGAAGTTGGGAGTGTTGTAAATCTAGAGTTTGATATTATTGGAAAATATATCCAAAAAATTATGGCTGGTTATTTGGAAAATATGAATTCTAAATAGTGTTTAAATCGAAATGCTGTGATAAGTTTATGACAAAGCGAATCCTAAACTCGAAACTCGAAACCCGAACCGAGCCGCAGGCGAGCTCACGAGCGAAGCGAGTAAACTCGAAACCCGAAACCCGAACCGAGCCGCAGGTGAGCTCACGAGCGAAGCGAGTAAACCCGAAACCCGAAACCCGAACCGAGCCGCAGGCGAGCTCACGAGCGAAGCGAGTAAACCCGAAACTCGAAACCCGAACCGAGCCGCAGGCGAGCTCACGAGCGAAGCGAGTAAACCCGGAACCCGAAACCCGAAACCCGAAACCCGAAACATT
>JAQVOR010000211.1 GCA_028702535.1 Bacteroidales bacterium | reverse complement strand
TCTATCTCTTCGTCGCTTAAATCATAAAGCTGATAAACCAATTGGTCAATTTCGGCTTCAAGGCCGGTGGTGTCGGCAAAAGGATCTTGTTTTTTTGTGTCGATGATTTCACAAACAATTTGTTTAATTGATTCATCTACACTTTTTAAAAGTTTTGTAGGTAAAGGAAAGTTATTAACATCATATACTAATATTTTAGGAAATGCTCCTTTTGTAGCTTTTGGAGATGAATTAAAATGATAAAAAGTTGCTAATTTTGAATTTAATATCCCTAATAACAGTTCAATTGAAAATCCATTATTATTATCTTTAACGATTATTACAGCAGGATCATTATATAATTCATCACTAGTAATTGAAGCAAAAATCTGCGGATTAGTTATTTCCCTAATAAGCAACCTTTTACCCACAAAATATTTTGGATTTCTAGGATTAGCAATACCATTACCATAATCAATATACTCTTTTCCATTCCAACTTATGCGATATCTTGTCACATCTTCTCCATACAACCATTTTTTATATTGATTATCTGGATTTTCAAAAAAATGATAAGCTCTATTTTTAATTATTTCTTTTGATTGTCCTCTGTATTTATCATAAGCAATTAAACCTTGACTAGTCTCAGGAAAACAATTAGAAAGAGAAGTCGAATTTACTTTAATTTTTTGAATTAATTTAAGTGTTGCAGGTGTTAATTTAAAAATTAAACTCCAATTCTGATTATTTGATTCCACGATATCTTTATCTATAGTAATTATATTTCTCCTAAAAAATGATTCAAAAGCAAGAATATTGTTAGTTTTTTTAAAAGACAATTTATTCTGTATGTCGTTTTTCTTAAATTGAAAAATAATGTTTTTAACTGTTGCATCCTCAAAAATCTGCAAATTTGTACAATCCAGTATTTCAACAATATTCCATTTATCAAATAAGTTCAACCGATATTTTTGAGCATAAACATTAAACAAAATTGTATTAGGTATAATATAACTGGAAAAACCTTTTTCTTTTAAAATACAATAACTTATTTCAATAAACCAATAATAAATTTCATAATCTGGCACTTTTCCAACATTTTGAATCAAGTAATTACGTTCATCTATTCTTAATGAAACTCCATACGGCGGATTCCCGATCACCACATCAAATCCCACAAAATCGCCATCATCGTTTAGTATTTCGGGGAATTCGAATCGCCATTCAAAAGCATTTTCGTAAATTTTATTATTTTTTATTTCTTCAATTTCGGCTTCTATTTTTTTTGTTTGTTTGGTAAGGTTTTCTACTTTTTTGTTCCAGGCTGCTTTTTCTTTTTTTGACATTTCGAAAAGGCTTTGTTGTTGTGTAAGACTAAAAAGCTCGCCCGATAATTTATTTAAGCGTTTTAATTTTGGATCGTTTAAAGAAATTTCGCTTCTAAAATCTGATTTAATATCGGTAATTAGATGTTCCATTTCTCGTTTTTGCTCTTTGTTTTGAGCATTTCGATATGTCGCTACTGCTATTCGGTAACTGTCGATTGTCCATTTACTTTTTTTAAGTGCCTTTTTTAAGTCAGAATCAATATCAAAACGACTTACCAAAGAATTTCCACATTTTATATTAATATCAATATTCGGAAGCGTTTCTAATTCGGTAGTATTTTTATAATAAGCATTTTTTAGCAGTTCTATCCACAATCGTAAACGACAAATTTTTACTGAGTTTGGGTTAATATCCACACCGAATAAACAGTTCTCAATAATTGTTTGCTTTTCGTGAAATAAAGCTTCTTGCACTCGTTGGCTTTCTTTACTATTTGGATTATACTCAAATAATTCGCCATTTTCATCTGTAATTATTAGTTCATCATTTACCACTTCTACCTGATATTCTTTTAAGCGTCTTCCGTGGCGGTCTTGCAGAATTTTCAAATCGTTTTTTACTGTAATAATTTCATTAAGTGCCGAAACTAAAAAATGCCCTGAGCCTACTGCTGGATCACAAATTTTAAGATTATTTACAATTTCGTTAGCTTCGTTTCGGTCTTCAATTTTATCATATATTGCGTTAATATCTTTGCAATTCCAATTTTTTGTTTCGTTAAATTTCTGAACTATTGCTTTGCGAATGGTCTCACGGCACATATACATAGTTATGAAACCTGGAGTAAAAAACGAACCATCTTTATAGCCGTTTATCTTCTCAAAAATTAGCCCAAGAACCGATGCATTGATAAGCGTTTTATTTTGCTCTTGAATTTTTTCTGAACCCTCGCTACTAAAATCGTAAGAACCCAGAAACTCAAATAAATACTCAAGTGTAGTTAAGCTTCCTGTTTTCTTTTTGCCATGCTCATCTTTCAAAACCGTAGATGAAATTACAGGTAGTGGTTTATCGTCTCTAAGATTGCTAATAAAGAGAGTAACTTGCTCAATTTCAGTTGGTTCAAAAAGCGAAGAATTAAGATAAGGAACTTTCTCAAAAATTTGTTTTACATCTGGATTTCTATCATCAAATTTTTTGGCTAATACCTGAAAAAACAAAGTATTCAAATCATCATAAGATTTGATTTTATCAAAATTCAGGAAGGCATAAGATTCATCTTCTTTATGATATGTAAAAAGTTGTGCTTCTAAGAGTTTTAAAAACAAAATCCTATTTAACCAAGTAATAGAAAGCTCCAAAGCAACATTAAAAAGTCTTTCTTTGTAGGTTTTTCCAAATTGGCTGGGATTATTTAGTCGGCTAATTTTATCTAAGCTATCTAACTGAATTATAGCATCTTCTAAAATGCTTCCTGTATTTCGTTCGCCTTCTTTATTTCGTCCAATTAGTTTTTTGCCGCCTTCTTTGGTTTCTGTTAAACCTAAAATATGCAGCATCTCACTATAAAAGCGTTTGTCGAGTGTGTTGCTATCATTTACAAATGGAAGTTTCAAAAGATGTTCTGGCGATAGTAATTTAAAAAGTGCAATTAGCTTATTATCATCTGTTTTATCTTCATTTCTGAGTGGTTTTTGGTAATCTTGCAGATTAAAATAAGTAAACTCAATTTCGGTATTGATATAAGCAATAAAGGGTTCTGCAATTTCCTTATAAAAAAACTCGGTTTTAATTCCTGCCAAACGTCCAGCTTCAAAATCGTTAAATTGTTTTACTAAATTTTTATTTTGTGCAAAAAGTCGGTCAAAAGTATTTGCATCAAAAATAAACCACTCATTGATATTAGTAATGACTAAATGCTTAACTTCTAAGTTTTTGAGAGTAATTCGCTCTCGCAAATAATAAAGTACCAATTCTTGAAATGCTTTAACATTAAGTTTATCAAGCTTTTGTTGTGGTGTATCGTCAATAGCGAATGGTTTTACCATTTCAGCTCTATTGGTAAGTTTTTTAGCTTCTAAAATAACGCCAACCGAACTTTTTGCGTTATCGGCATTATGAATTACCAAATCATTACGTCCTTTTGTATTTACAAAAAAATTAGGGTCGTAATAAGTCTTTTTCAAAAAGTCAATAACAAGATTCTTATGAAACTCTTCGCTTTCGGCATCATTTATTCTATCAAGTAAGTTAATAAGTTCTGCTTTAAACTTTTCGATTTCAGTTCTATTAGGTTTTACTTTTAAAAAAGCTTTATTTAGTGCTTCTCTTGGCTTTAAGATACGTACTTCCATTTGCTAAAAAATCTATAA
>JAQVOR010000085.1:4993-14791 GCA_028702535.1 Bacteroidales bacterium | reverse complement strand
TGCAATAATATTTGTCGGATCGAGCAAGTTAAAAGTATAATAGCCAGGATAAGTACATGAATTAGTACCCGTTGTTCCAAGCAAATTAGACAAGGTGCCACCATTAAAATTATCGTATATTTCTATTGTTACATCTGTCTCTGCATCATTAATATAAGTTCCTATCATCGTAATTTGCTGGTTTTCTGAGGCAATATATTTTACAAGTCCGTAATTATTACCACTACCATATCCAAATCCATATGTAGCACCAAAATCATCATAATAATATATTTCACTATCTGCATTATAGTCAATATTAGAAGGGAAATATGCCACAGTACTTAAAGCCTTAGTATCTTGATAAGAAACATAAAAATATCCATTTTCTCCCCATGAGGGTCCCCAAGAGTTTTTTATAATCCATGCTCCTTGAGAAGATGGTGTAGCAGCACTGCCTCCAGTAACTGTTTTATTATTATCCCATCCTACAACAGCCACACCGTGATTTGTATATTGAGTGCCATTATAATAATAGGTTTTATTTGCATAATTCATATAATCATTATCAAAATGTATATTAATATAAAGGGCACCATTGTCCATAATAGCTTGTTTAATAATATCTGCATTATAATTAGCATCTTCAATTCCTGGCAAATATCTAGCTTCTCCAACATAAGCAACTGGGGTTAATGCGCTCACACAATTAGGATCAAGTGGTACAATATATGGGTCGGCACTTTCATTAATCGGTCCAGATCTTCTTGACAAGTAAGCGGTTGATAAGTCAACATTTCCTCCATCACTTGGTCCCCAGTCAAATCCATGACAAGTTGCCAAATTTCGCTCGGATAAATCGAAACTTGCCCATGATTGTTTTTTTCAATATGATTCAACTGCTGCATAAGTAGCAAAAGCCCAACAAGCACCTTCACTACCTTGATTTTTAACCGAAGTAAGATATGCTCCACCCTCAATAGTTCTTAAATCATACGCAGTTGGAATACTTTTAGGCGTAGAAACCTGAAGATTACTATAATCTCTAATTATTGGAGAAGGAATTTCGCCAAGATAATAACCCTCCGAAGTTTTAGACTCAATTTCCCCACTATTTTTTTTACTGATATACTCTAAATAATCGGGGTTTACCTCTCTCATTTGCAAACCTTGCTGTGCAAGCATAACAACCCCAGAACATAATAATAGTATTACTGATAGAATTCTTTTCATTATAAATCTCATTATTTTATTGCTATTAATACTAAAAAGACGTAACCAAACAAACATGGTTGAGCAAAAATAGGAAAATAAAATGAAAAGAAAAAAATAAGCTTATAAACGATTTATTTATCCACAGCCAGAACAACCACCTTCGCAATTGTCGGGAGCACATTCGTCGGAGCTACCTGATTTTGAAACCATGCCTTCGGCAATTGGCAAACCTTTCGCTTTCCAAGCATATATGCCGCCATCAAGATTTGCAACACTTTTGTAATCTTGTCTGTTTAAGACATTAACAATTTTTGTACTGCGAATTCCTTCGTCACATACAACAATTAGAGGTATCTCTTTGGGAATTAAATGTATGTTGTCCATAATAGAAGACATCGGATAAAAGAAAACATTTTGAAAGTTAAAAAATTCCTTTGCTTGTTCTTCGGGTTCTCTAACATCAATAAAAAACACTTCGTCTTTAGAAATTAAATCGTAAGCATCTGTTACCGATATATGCTTGACTCCCTCTAATTGGAAATCTTGAATTGTAGGTTTTTCGGATAATTTCA
The DNA here is from genome assembly GCA_028702535.1 of Bacteroidales bacterium. Taxonomy (GTDB): domain Bacteria; phylum Bacteroidota; class Bacteroidia; order Bacteroidales; family ML635J-15; genus Bact-19. The sequence continues at coordinate 13,025 of JAQVOR010000085.1, read as the reverse complement.
TTTTTTTTAAGTTTTAGTTATAGTTATATTGTAAACAATTATGTAATTAAATAGTTTTGCAAAACTAAATATTTTTAAGAATAATAATGTCCTGAAAATCAAACTCGTTTATAGGGCTTCCTGTTTTCCACCAACCTTTCTTGATGCTTAATATTTCAAATCCAAGGCTCGAAACTAATTCATATAGATAATCACTTCGATAAGCGACATTAGCATTTTTAAGCTTTGAATTATGTAAACAATATTTATCGTATTCAATAGGAAACAACGAGTATTTTTGGCTAATATCAGTTAAAAAAAAACTTGCATAACAGACTCCTTCTGGCTTTAAAACAAGTTTTATCTGTTTTAGATAATTTTCGAGAGCAGGAGCTTGTATATGCGTAAAAACAGAGATCGCTAAAACAAGATTGTAATAATTTTCGGGATAAGGAAATGTAAATTCCTGAGCGTCTATTTTTCCATTGGGAAGATAAAGATCATTCCTAATCGAAAAACGGTCAAAATTAAATTGTGGAAATTGGGAATACTTTTTTTTACACCACTCAACATCATTTTGTAAAATATCAAATCCAGTATATATCCCATTATTATTAATGTAATTAGTAAATGGTCTTGCAATACGACCTAGACCAACACCAATATCCAATATTTTAAAATCTGGTTGTATATTAGAGTGCTTACAGATATTATTAAAAAACTTATCACCAGTTTTAACAAAGTCTCCACGTCCAATATTTGCTTTACCTTTTGACGGAACAAGATTTGACTTATCTCTAAATAAAGCAACGAAATCATAAGGAAAATAGAAAACTCGTCTGACAATTCTACGCCCCAAGGGAGAAAGATTATAATATAATTTCCGAAACATTCAATCAGAGATTAAAAATTTGTCAAATATAACTAAAAATTTTTAGCGTATAAAAGCAAAATTATATTCACTAATACTAATTTGACACCAAAACCTTTATCCTCAAATTTGCCAAATAAGTATTCGAGTGAGAATAACTTGATTTTTGGATTTTTACCGATAATAAACAATCAATTTAGTTCTTATCCATAAAGATAGTGTTTAAAAATCATGTTTAAAAACACGATATGCATAGTTTTACTTTAGCAATTATTACGGTATGAAGATTAATTTGATATTTATGATAAAAAAAACTAATGTTTTACTCACAATAAACTTTAAATTCAACAGATTTTACTAATTTCGCAGCAAATAAATAATTGTCTCATTTTATAAAGAGATTACACAAATTATGAACAAAATCGTAGGAAAAGAATATTTATCAGAAAAGATTGTCAAACTAGAAGTTGAAGCTCCTTTAATTGCCAAAAGCAGACGAGCAGGACATTTTGTAATTGTGCGTATCGGTGATACAGGTGAGCGAATTCCATACACAATAGCTTCATCTGACATTGAAAAAGGTACAATCACACTTGTGATACAATTAGTTGGTAAGTCATCGGAAAAAATATGTAAACTTGAAGTAGGAGATTATGTAACCGACCTTGTGGGGCCACTTGGAAATGCTACTCATATAGAAAAATATGGTACTGTAGTGTGTGCAGGTGGCGGTGTTGGTATTGCTCCCATGCTCCCAATTATTGAAGCAATGAGCAAAGCTGGAAACAAGGTAATTGCTATTTTGGCAGCACGCTCAAAAGAATTGGTTATATTAGAAGATCAGGTAAGAGAGTTTGCCGATGAGCTTATTGTGATGACTGACGATGGCTCGTATGGTGAAAAAGGATTGATAACCGCAGGTGTAGAAAAGATAATTAAACGCGAAAAAGTGGATCTTTGCGTAACCATCGGTCCTGCTGTGATGATGAAGTTTGTAGCTCTTTTAACTAAAAAATACGAAGTCCCTACTCTAGCATCACTTAATACCATAATGGTAGATGGCACTGGAATGTGTGGTGCGTGTCGAGTAACTGTGGGTGGAGAAACTAAATTTGTGTGTGTGGACGGTCCAGAGTTTGACGCTCATAAAGTAGATTTTGATGAAATGATGATAAGACTTAATGCTTACAATTAATTTTTATTAAAAAAACAAACATTGTGTTGCAAACAAAAGAAATAAAGAATATGAAAATTTGTTTTAATAGTTTAATCATTGGAATTTGTTTCATTTTTAAGAAATATCTTTTACAAATTATTGACTTCTAATATTAATATATATGCTTTCAAAAGAATATTTAAAAGCTGACCGCTCTGAATCATGGCGCGAAGAACTACGAAAAACTCTAAAAAACAAAGATCGCATACAACTTACTCGTGTAGTTATGAGTTCGGTTGATCCCCAAGTAAGGAGCCAAAATTATCAAGAGGTAAACTTGGGACTAACTGCTGAACAGGCTGTGGCAGAAGCTAAACGTTGCTTAGATTGTGTAAATCCTACATGTATTTCTGGATGTCCGGTAGAAATAAATATCCCTAAGTTTATCAAAAACATTGAACGCGGAGAGTTTTTGGAAGCTGCAAAAATACTGAAAGAAACAAATGCTTTGCCAGCTGTTTGCGGACGCGTATGTCCACAAGAAAAACAATGCGAAAACACCTGCTTTTATGTGCAAAAACTAAATAAACCCGCCGTGGCAATTGGTCACTTAGAGAGATTTGCAGCCGACTACGAAAGGGAAAGTGGCAACATAAACATTCCAGAAATAGAACCTGCTAATGGAATACAAGTGGCAGTTATTGGCTCTGGTCCTGCTGGATTAGCTTTTGCAGGGGATATGGTAAAAAAAGGATTTGATGTAACAGTATATGAAGCACTACACGAATTGGGTGGAGTGTTACGTTATGGCATCCCAGAGTTTAGACTTCCTAACAATATTGTACATACAGAAATTGATGTGTTAGCCAAAATGGGAGTTAAGTTTATAACTAATTGCATTATTGGTAAAACTATTTCGCACGAGGATTTGTTAGAAATGGGTTTTAAAGGAATATTTGTGGGTAGTGGAGCTGGATTGCCTCATTTTATGCACATTCCTGGAGAAAACTTAAATGGAGTAATGTCGTGTAACGAATATTTAACTCGTGTAAATCTGATGGATGCGGCTAATCCAGAAAGTGAGACTCCCGTTTGGAGAGGAAAAAATGTTGCCGTAATTGGTGGTGGAAATACTGCAATGGATGCGGTAAGAACTGCAAGAAGATTAGGAGCAGAAAGAGCAATGATTGTATATAGACGTTCGGAAGAAGAAATGCCAGCACGTTTGGAAGAACTGCATCACGCGAAGGAAGAAGGAATTGAGTTTTTTAACTTACACAACCCATTACAATACGAAGGCAATGAAAAAGGTTGCGTACAACGAATGCTGTTGCAACGAATGGAATTAGGTGAGCCTGATGCCTCGGGTCGCCGCCGACCATCACCTATTGAAGGAGACACTGTTTGGATGGATGTTGACCAGGTAATTGTGAGTGTAGGCGTTTCACCCAATCCTCTTATCCCCTCAACATTTAAAGGCTTAGAAATTACAAAATGGGGAACAATTGTTGTTGACTGCGACACTATGCAATCGGCACAGCAAGAAATATATGCCGGTGGTGATATTGTTAGAGGCGGTGCAACAGTAATTCTAGCTATGGGAGATGGACGAAAAGCCGCTAAAGCTATGGGAGATGCACTTATTGAAAAATAAGAAATGTTTTATTACATAAATTATTTAATTGAACTCTACTGTTCAAACAAGCAATCCATTGTTAAACTATTTGTTACTATTGCTTGACTATATTGATTTGAATTTAATCCCCAGGTAGTTATCATTACTGTATAAATGCCTTTTTTTGTGCTAGTAGATGTCCGAAATTGAGATTCCTTTTTTCTGAGTTTATTTAAATAAGCTGCATCAATTGAAAATTCATTATTGTAAAATTTAATTTCACATAAATTCACAACATCATCAGCTCTGTCTATAACCAAATCTATTTGTGAGTTAGAATTATGCCAACTATAATTTTTAGATTCAATTTGATCACATTTTAAGGCTTTCTTAATTTCTTCGGAATGCTTCAAACAAATTGTTTCAAAAGCATGACCGCACCATGTTTTATATTCTTGTTTCTGAAAAACATGAGCCCACTTTGTCCCTTTATATGTTGACATAAATTTTAGGTGAAATAAACAAAACTCATCATATATTCGATACAATGTTGATTTCGTATTATCTTTATATGCATCGTATTTTAAAACAAATCCTGATTGTATTAAGTCTTCTAAAGAATCAGAAAATCTTCCACCCGATGAGATATTTAATTCCAGTAAAATTTCATCTCGGGTAATACCTTTCCTCTTGTTGCTGGCGAGAGCATTCACAATTCTTTGATGGAATGAATGTTTATCGAATAAAGACTTAAAAACTTCATCATATTCGTTTTCTAAGTATGAACCTTTCTGAAAGCATAATCTATCTATCGCTATTACAGCAGATTCCCCTTTTTTTACATGCTCTAAATATTCTGCTACACCTCCTAAAACCATATAAATCTTCAATATTTCATGTTTTTCCATCAGAATACCTTTAAACTTCAAAAACGCTTGCGTTTCATACAAGGTAAATGGATAAAGTTTAATAATTTGCGTTATTCTTTTACTTAAGCCTTTTGAATTATTAATAATCTTTTTTACCATATATGAAGCTGCCGAACCACATACTACAACAACTAAATCTCTTCTCGTGGTGCAGTAGTCATTCCAAAAGTTTTCAAAAGCAGCCAAAAAGCCAGATTTATGTGAATCTACCCATGGAAATTCATCAATAAATAACACCTTTTTTTTCGTGGACACTTTAATCCCTTTAAGAAACTTTTTAAGCAAACTAAATGCTTCAAGCCAATCTACTGGCTGCTTTTCATTCTTAAAATCACTTGTAACTTCATTTAGTTTGAGCATGAAGTTATTTATTTGGTCGTGTCTTTTTCCAGTACTTAATCCTGTAAAACTAAAAACTATTTTATCGCCAAAAAACTCTCTAACTAAATAGGTTTTCCCTACTCTTCTTCGTCCATAAACTGCTATTAACTCAGACCTATAACTATATAGAGCATCCGATAAAACCTGTTTTTCATTTATTCGTCCTACTATAATTCCTGACATAATTATTTGCATTCTTGTTTATTGATGTGCCAAATATACAATAATAAATCCATTTTGGCACACTAATAACCAAATAAGTTTTTATTGATGTGCCAAACAATCAAATTTATCGCTCGTTTGGCACACGAATAAACCGTTTTTTACTCGCCAAAAAATATTGTAAAATAAAACAAACACTACTTAATAATTTTATTAAAAGGAAATCCTAAACCATTATAATATATCACAGGATAAAACTCAGGTATAGCACCAAAACTCTTATAAAACCTTTCGACTCCTGATATTGATGAGCCTTCAAAGTCTAAAATTATGTTTGTTTCGCTGTTTTGTTCAATAAATTCATTTAATAACAAAACCATAGCTTGACTTTTTTTTCCTTTATCAGAGGATGATGGCATTAAATAATAAACTTTATTTTCCCATTTAACTAACAAAACCGCCGCATAAATTTCATTTGTATTATTTTCACGAACCGACCAAATCTCAGCAAAATTTTCTTTGTCTAATTTATTTAATAATGATTTTAATATGGGCATAAAACCTTTTGGAGGCATAAAATTTAAGTGTTGCTGAATGAAATCCCAAAACTCAGATGTTTTTAAATCCGTATAAACTGTTTGAGAAAAAGATTGAGCCTTTTTAATATTACGCTTACAATTTTGATTATATCCAGCAAAAATTTCTTTATAAAATTTTTGCAAAGACAGTAAATAGTTTGGCCTTAGACTTTCGGGGTTTTGCTCAAAATAATTCCCCGAATTAAATTGTAATCGATAAAATTTATATGGTATTTTATTAATAAATTCTTGTAAAATCTCTTCGGTTATTTCGAGATCAGAAAACACTCCTAATTGTTGTGAAAGTGCAGGTTGTGTAAGATACCTAAAACCATATTTCGATTTAACGGGTAATGGCATTAAAAATTTATAATCATCAGTAACAAGAGCTTCCCAATTAGGCGAAACGATATCCAAATACCACGACATAGCATATACAGTTCCATTAAGGGCATGATTTATTTTATCATCCCACAGATTTTTGTTTATCTCATTATGTTTTAGGTATTTTATTTTCATTCGCAATTAGGAAAATACTTTTTACTTATTATCTCCACCCTCCTCTTTTTAATTTTCGTCCATCAATTTTTATTAATTCATCGTTTCGGTAAGTAAAAATCATATATGTAGAGCCGTCAGAGTGAAATTTTTTCCAATCTCTATATTTGCTCCCAACTCGATATTCGCCAATAAGCTCAATATTTCCGTTCGGATAATACCATTTATGTGTACCATCAGCATCGCCCTTACGATATTTGCCTATAAATCTTAATTGCCCAGTTTCGGAATAATAATGCTTCCATTCTCCATCTTTTTCGCCAAGTTCGTACGAACCCTCTTCGATAATATCGCCAACTGCATAAAACCATTCTCCAGTGCGGACATCATCAAAATATTCTCCTTTTAAAATCACATTTTCAATTGAATCATATTCGACATAAAGGCCTTCAAGTTTTCCTTTAAGATAAGCTTCTTCTCGTTTTTTAATTCCGTTAGGATAATACCAAATCCATTCTCGGTCGGGCTTATCTTGATTAAAAAAACCTTCCATTTCTAACTTTCCGTCTTTGTAATAATATTTCCAAATACCGTCTCGCTTACCTTCAACGTAATTACCAATAGCATAAAAATAATCGTTATACTCATCAAATAATTTCCATTCACCGGTGCGATTCCCATTTGTATCAAATAAACCTTCGCCAAGCAAAATACTTTGAGAAGTATATTCTTTTACTTTTGTTAATTTGCCGTTTGTATCGTACTCTTTATGAATACCTACTGGCATATCCTCCAAAAAAGCTCCTTCGTATTGAATCTTTCCGTTCTCATGATACAGTTTTTTGACTTCTGCTTTTAGAACAATTTCATCTTCAGGCTTGGGCACAAATATTTCGCCATTTACATATTTACGCTCTACTATCATTTTTTCGGAAAGATCGTATTCGCGATATATGCCATGTAATATGCCATTGAAATAATTAAATTCTGTTTTTTTATTGCCATTTGGATAAAATTCTATCCACTTACCGTGTTTTTTCTTCTCTGAATTAAACCTGTTGATTTTTTCGCTTTCGATACGATATCCGTTATAATAGTTAAAAAGATTAATAGCAAGACTGTCTTTGTTAAATTCTCTGGCTCTTCCACTTTTGACACCATTTTTATACTGATACTCAAACCTAAGATATCCAACTGTGTCGTAATAATATGACATTCCTTCTTTTTGCCCGTTTAGATAAAGTTCTTTTGATGTGAGATAATATATTTTAGAAGAATCTTCGATATAATAAAAGTCGTATGTACTGCTGTAGCCATTCTTTTTATCATTTCTGTATGTAATAGCTTCGGCAAGTTGTCCGTCAGAATGATAAAAGTTCCAAATACTGTCAAGCTCATAATATAATCTTTTGCCAACAGATTTTAATGTTCCATCTTCATAATAATTCTTCCAATAGCCATCGGGTTTACCATTTCGCATTATCCCTTCACCCGAAACACTGCCGTTTGGATAATAAAAACGATTAAATCCGTCGGGGTCTATATCCTGTGAATACAAACTTGCTGCTGTAAAACTAATTACCAGTATGAATAATAATCTTTTCATCGTTGTAAAATTAGCAAATATTATTAAATCTTGATAAGCTAATTAAATGTAAAACAATTTTTTGAATTAATTATTGTCTGTGAGATTGTTATGATAAATGCGATTTGCTTATTTTATCGAAATAAATGCTTGTGTTTAAAAACAATATGGATTAATAAGAACCGTTTTTTTATAAAATGACAGATTTCTAAGTTCGCTTCGTTTCATTTTGCAATAAATACCCATTATTCTCATCTCTATAAACAAGTTACCAACAA
>JAQVOR010000085.1:0-4893 GCA_028702535.1 Bacteroidales bacterium | reverse complement strand
AAGTGGAAAAAGCATACCCAATTATATTGCTAAAAAAGAAATATTTTAATTCAAGTTTCCGTTTTGTCTAATAAAAATTTGTATTTTTGTAAAAAGAACGAGAATGGATATATATTCAAAGAAATACCAGCTAATGGAGTGGATTATGAATCTACGTGACACTCAAATGATTGATAAACTTTTAAGTATTGCTGAAAAGTCTGATTGGTGGACTGAAATAAGCCAAGCAGAACGCGACTCTATCGAAAGAGGCATGAAAGACATTTCAGAAAATAAAGTTATTAATCACTCTGACGTCATGAAGAAATATGAAAAATATATCTAAAGTTCTTTGGACTCAAGAAGCCAATAAAAACTTAAGCATCATCATCAAATATTTGGAAGATAATTGGACAAAAAAAGAAATAGAAAAATTTCTAAAAAAGCTCAACAAACACATCTCAATTATACAATCACAACCAGATTCTTTTCCAAAAACGAACAACTATAATGTTCGCCAATCAGTTGTTACAAAACAAATTACACTTTATTACAGTATTAGTCAAGACACACTAAATATTGTTTCATTATTTGACAACAGACAAGATCCACAGAAACTGAAAATCTAACTAGAGAGGCAACAACCACCATCCTGTAATAACACCTATATGTAATGTGGAAATTAGCCTTTAACCGTTCGTGTAGAACGTTTCCGAACATCGGTCAATTGGCTGATGGTTTCGTAGGAACTTTGAAAAGGTAATTTCTATTCCTATTCCCACTCCACATAGCCACAACCGTTTATACTGTCAAACTAACTATGAAAGATGAATTTTCATTCAAGGAAATCTTTTAAATTCCTTCATTACATTGACGCAATTTAATGAAATTCGTTCAATGTGACTATTAAGTTATCCACTCAAGATAGTTATCTCGATTTATAACAGTAAATTCACTATCAGGATAAGCGTTTTTCCATGATTTGGGGATTTTAACTTTTTTGTGAAGATTCCATTTTATTTCATACGCATATAATTTTCCATCTTTTTCTTCAATTAAATCTATTTCTTGCTGTTGATAAGTTCGCCAGAAGTAATTGTTAACGAATATATTATTGTTATATTGATATTTTATTCTCTCACTAATAAGGTAGTTTTCCCAAAGTTCGCCAATATCGTTTCTTAAAGTAAGAGAATTAAAATTTGAAATAAGTGCGTTTCTTATTCCATTATCATAAAAAAACCAACGAGAAGTTTTTGTTATTTCATTACGCAGATTTCTACTAAAGCCACGTAATTTAAAAATGACAAAAACCTTGCTAAGTAAATCAAGATATTTTTCCACAGTATTTCTGCTTATCCCAACTTTACGACCAATTTCTTCAAGAGAGACTTCTTTTCCAATTTGAAAAGCTATTAAGGTAAGTATATGAAGAATTTTATCTGAATTTCTAATTCCATCATACTCTAAAATATCACGAAACAAATAAGAATTTATTAACTCATTGAGATATGATGCTTTTTCGTTTGAAGATTTATATTGTAATAATTCAGGATAACTGCCGAATATTAATCGTTGTTCAAGTCTAGATTTTGTTTCAATAAGATTTTCGGTTAGGGAATATTCAGATTGTGAAAAAGGATACATATAATAATCCCATTTTCTACCTGTTAATGGTTCTCCCAGCTTATTACTAAGATCAAAAACAGATGAACCTATTGCAATAATTTTCAATCCTTCTATTGTATCAATCATTAATTTTAATGCCCTTCCGATTTCAGGGAGCTTTTGTGCCTCATCAATTATTAACAATTTTTTTGAGCCAACAAGTGCTTTAAAATTTTCTACAGTTCGGATTTTAAAAATTTCAGCAACAGCCATATCTTCTCCATTTAATAAAATATATGGCTCTGTAATATAGTTTTCTATTAGTTCTTTTATGAAAAAAGTTTTGCCTGTTCGCCTTGCTCCCAATAAAACAAGCACTTTTCCAGGAACAATATTATCTACAAAATCTGATGTGATATGTCTATGGATATAGATAATTGCTTTTTTACAAATATAGAAAATTATATTTAATATTCAAGCAAAAACATTAAATTCTTTCATCGTATTGAAGCAATTTAATTAAATTCGTTCAATAGCGGCCTGTGTATTTAATGATTCTGCAACAAATTTCGATATTTTATCCAATTCTTTCATAAGCTTGCTTATAGAATCAACATTTGATATTCGTAAGGTAAGTTTTTCTTTATTTTCCTTAATCATTATATCCTTTGGATTACGTTGAATATACATTAATATATTAGCAAAAATTGAAGATGAGTAGTATGATGATTGTTGATTAAGCGGAAAAAATCCTATAAATTCATTGTTTTTGATAATTATTTTCTGAAAACCAAGTTCTATAGCTTCCCATTTTAGTTTAATAATTTCAAACAGTTTTTCTGCTTCTGCTGGGATATCACCAAACCTATCTATAATCATTTCGCGATATTTTTCAAGTTCGTCATGGTTTTTTATCTCATCAAGTTGTTTATATAATCTTATTCTTTCCGATGTACTTGTAATATAATAATCAGGGAACATAATTTCTAAATCGGTTTCTATCTGACAATCTTTGCCCGAAGTTATTAACTTATCGGATTGATTGTCATCACCATCAAATAAGCCTTTAAATTCTCCTTCTTTAAGTTCATCAATTGCTTCGTTTAGAATTTTATTATAAGTCTCGAAACCGATATCGGCAATAAAGCCAGATTGTTCGCTACCAAGAATATTTCCGGCACCTCTAATATCAAGATCTTGCAATGCAATGTTTAATCCACTGCCAAGTTCGTTAAACTCTTCGATTGCTTTTAGTCTGCGTCTTGCCTCCGAAGTAAGCACATTTAGTGGTGGTGCAAGCAAGTAACAAAATGCTTTTTTATTGCTGCGTCCAACACGGCCACGCAATTGGTGTAAGTCACTCAAGCCAAAAGTGTTTGCATTGTTAATAATAATTGTGTTTGCATTAGGAATATCAACTCCATTTTCAATTATCGAAGTACTAATTAACACATCGTAATCACCTCGCATATAATCGAGAATAATCTTTTCGAGATTGCCGCCTTCCATTTGACCATGAGCAACTACGGTTTTAACTTCTGGGCATATTTTATTTATCAAACTTTCTATTTCATAAATATTTTGAATACGATTATTTACAAAAAACACTTGCCCATTTCGTCCAACTTCGTAATAAATTGCTTCTCGGATAATATCGCTATTAAAAGAATGTAACTCTGTCATAATAGGTTGGCGGTTTGGTGGTGGTGTATTAATAACCGACAAATCTCTTGCTCCCATTAAAGAAAATTGCAAAGTTCGAGGTATTGGCGTTGCAGTTAGTGTGAGAGTATCAACATTAACTTTTAATTGCCTTAGTTTTTCCTTCATAGCAACACCAAATTTTTGCTCCTCATCAATAATAAAAAGCCCTAGATCTTTAAACTCAACATCTTTATTCATTAAACGATGGGTTCCAATTATGATATCAAGCTTTCCTTCTTTAAGTTTTTGGAGAGTTTGCTTTATTTCTTTGCTACTTTTAAGACGACTAATATACGATACGTTTACTGGCATTCCTTTCAATCTTTCGGTAAAAGTCTGATAATGCTGTAAAGCCAAAATTGTTGTTGGCACAAGCACTGCAACCTGCTTACTATCACAAACAGCCTTAAAAGCCGCTCTTATAGCCAACTCTGTTTTACCAAAACCAACATCTCCGCATACAAGTCTATCCATTGGAGTGTCCGCCTCCATATCAGCTTTAATCATATCGCTTGTTGTACTTTGATCGGGAGTATCCTCATACATAAAAGAAGATTCCAATTCATTTTGCAAGTATGAATCCTCAGAAAAAGCGTATCCTTTTTGTTCGCGACGTTGTGCATAAAGAACTATAAGATCACGCGCAATATCCTGAATATTCTTTTTTGTTTTTTCTTTAAGACGTTTCCAATGTCCCGAACCTAAACGATGAATTTTTGGTGGCTCACCGTCTTTGTCGCGATATTTTGATATTCGATGCAAGGAGTGGATATTTACAAATAAGATATCGCTATTATCGTAAATAATGCTTACAACTTCTTGAACTCGCCCATCGTTAGTGATTTTTTGTAATCCACCAAATTTACCAACACCATTATCAACATGAACAACATAATCGCCAGGACGCAATGATGTTAGCTCTTGAATTGTAATAGCTTCTTTTGTTGTTTTTTTCTTTGTTTTATAACGATGATAACGCTCAAATATCTGATGGTCAGTATATACACAAATACGACTTTGATGATCGACAAAACCTTTTTCAATTATTTTTAGTATTGGATAAAATTGTATGTCTTCTCCTTTGTCGGTAAAAATATCTCGCAAACGTTGTATTTGTTTTTCGCTATTGCTTAAAACATAAGTTTTATAAGCATTTGCATTATTGTCTTTGAGGTTTTCAATTAATAAATCGAATTGTTTACTAAATGCAGGTTGAGGTTCAATACCAAACTTAATTTCTTGAGTAGAATTATAAATTGATCGAGGTGCAAACTCAAGCAACTGAAAATTTTTCATCTCATCATCAAATTCTGAAGGAGATAATAAACTGGTTTCTGGATTTACTATGCAAATGTTATCTTCTTCATCAATTTCTTCTTTTTGATTATCAACTTCTCCAAAACGAATATTTGCAGCTTTCCATGTTTTTTCGAGCTGATCTTTAATCATTTCGGGTTGCTCCAGCCAAATTTTGCAGTTTTTATTAATAAAATCAAAAAATGAAACTTTTTCTTCGTCAATTAAATGTTCGTGTATATTTGGAACAATTGAAATTTTCTTATGTTTTCCTGATGACAACTGCGTATTGGGGTCAAAACTACG
>JAQVOR010000210.1 GCA_028702535.1 Bacteroidales bacterium | reverse complement strand
ATAAAGAATTTATAAATAGCTTATTGTCTGACAATTAGATTTATTATTACACTATCTATTGCCGTCAGATTTATCCGTTGGCAAAAGCCAAAGTAATAGATAGAATTTACAAATAGCTCATTATCTTGTTGTTATATGTTTTTCAAAACATTATCTATTCAGTCAGATTTATCTGACTGAATAAGAAAGATAAAATAAAGTGTAAGGGCTTTAGCCCCATTATGGTGCTAAAGCACAAAAAGTATAAATAAATTTGTTTTCAGTTGGCTTAAGCCGCCTCTTCTCTGCCCCTCTAAAGCCTCATAAAAACCATATTATAGTGTCATTCCGAATAAAACGGAGTGAAATGAGGAATCTGTCATGAGGTTTTTGCAACAAACACCCAAACATCTCCACAATATTATTAAACAGAACTATATTATTTAATTTCAGACACCTATACTAATCCCCGAAGGTTTTAAAAACATTCGGGGATTAATGAAAAAACTTGTGAGGATGTGTAAAAAAGTTTTTTTTAGACAGCCTCTTGATAATACATGTTATTTCATTTTATGAATTTGTAATACGTGTGAATTGTTTGTATTTTTTAATCTAATAAAATAAATACCGTCACTAAAACTTCTCATATTCAGCTCGTTATATTCGTATTCTATTTGACCACGAAGAATTACTCTGCCTTGAATATCCATTATTTCCATCGTATATTGGTCATCGGAAAGAATCGTAAATATTCCGTTGAATGGATTTGGATAAATGTTTATTTTTGGTTTCTCATTATTGCTTATTCCAACATTTTCTGATATAAATTCTACTATTACAACAGAAACTTCTTGCAAACTTACTATTGTAAATATATTGCTAGTATTTCCGACTACAATATTTGAATTTAATGTCCATTCTTTTACTTGGTAACCAACGTTGGGTGTTGCTGTAAAAATTACACTTTTATTTGCTTGAACATAAGTTCCTGATGCTATTTGATTGCCATCAACACTGGCGATTAAAGTGCCATTTGAATTAACTACATTATAAGATACTAGGTAAGTTTGAGAATTATCTACAATGGTGATAGATGAAAAACAAGAATCAATTCCATTTGTAATCCAAGCGGTGTAAGTTGTTGTTTGTGTTGGTGTTACTGTTAATTCTTCTCCTCCAGTAGGATTGTGTTCCCAATAAATAGAAGCATTTTCAGGTGTTTTTACAATAATATTGTCCAATCCCCAGTTATCGTACAAAGCACCAGATGATCCATCTTGATTCCAACGGAATTTTGTACTACTAGAAAATGCTCCTGAAGGAATGGCAAAAACATAGTTTGCCCATGTGGTAAATGCTGTTTGAGTCCCTGAAGCCACATTTGAACCACCCGTCCCAGGATTAACTATCGTATAATATCCTTGTGGATGAAAATATACAATTCCAATCCATGTTGTTCCACTATCGAGAGAATATTCCAACCCTACACCTTCTTGAGGCTCATCAGGACCTTCACATGGAGCTGAAGTACCCTGAACAGAATATTTCAAATCAAAAGATATCCAACCTCCATTTTCCACATCAAAAGCTTGAGAAATTAAACGACGAGGGTGAGGAGAAGCATCGCCCATCCACAAAAAAGTTGTACTATCTAATGAAGGACCTACACACGAAGGATTGCTATATGTTGCGGCTGTTGTGGCTTCCCATCCTGAACCAAGAGAACCATTATTAAAATTATTATCTAAAAGAATATTAAATAATGATCCACTAGCTGTAATACTTACGGATTCTCCCGGATTTATAGTATAATTACTTGCCTCTGCTATCACATTACATCCATCAGAGTTGCCAGAAGGAGGTGTATCATATTCAACAAACAACATGGGTTTATCTCCATCATTTGCAGCGTTATGTGCACAAAAATCAACTTCTGCATCATTTATTCTGGGCCAACTTCCATTTGATTCTGCAGACACTATTTTTACGCCATACCAAGTCTGTCCACTATTAATTTGTTGGGTCATTATGATATTATACATTGAGTAATCATGCCATTCAGTAGTGCCAACAGCAGTCGTATTCCATGTTTTATAACTAATAATATCTCCATTATTATATAATTGAGACCCTGTCCCAGTACTTGGATCATTAGATGTAATTCCATAACCAACCCAAAATTGTCCTGTATTCGTATAACAAGAAGTTAAACGTAAAGAATGATTAAAAACAAATTCACCTGCTGGTATTGAACTGATATTAAATGAAGCAAGTCCTCTATAATGATCATTGCTATAATTAACCGTAATTTTACCTCCCGTTTTCATAACATTATTTAGATTAACAGTAGGACTTCCAAAAAGAGAAGTTGCAGCTTCAACATAACCACTATTTGTAGTATATAACTCCACATTTGGGTCAATGGTAACAGGAAATACCCTATCGGTAGATTTCAACCAAGAAACGGGAACACTCATCGTTAATATGCCTTTGCCATGTTCGATGTTTTTCCATTTATATTCGTAATATTCTGAAGTATGATTAGAGTCAAAAATTATAGGCTGTGAAATGTTAAATACAAAATTATTGTTTTCATCAACAAAAGCGATTCCTGTTTCCGAAATAAAATCTTCACTCAAACCAAATGGTTTTGCTTGTGTTGGATAATCTACTAATATATCATATTCCAAATAAGCATCACTTGAGGAAGATATGGTATTTAAATAATTAGGCAATGCTTCTAATAATAGATGAAAAGAAAACATATCATTTCCCAATTCTATATGTTCCGTAGTATTGTTATAAACATTTGAAAAATGAACGATTTTATCCGAGATTTTAATCGCTGGTTTTATCTGTTTCTGATTGTGCAAATCAATTTCAGTATTACCATCAACTATGCGTAAGCCTATAGAATGAAAGCTCACAAAATTATTTTCAAATTCAATTTTTGTAGACCCATTATTGTCTTGAGGAATTAAAATCCTGCCGTTCATTTCATCAAAAATATAAGCATATCCCTCAATATTCGAATTTTTCAATATGGGAATAATGGGTTTCCATTCTCTATTTTTAAAATAATTGACAGGACTGCTATATATTTCAGCCCCATGTCTCCCATTAGACAATTTATAATGGTACGACCATTTATCACGTTTTGCTTTCTCTTCTTTCGCACCTTCCATCAATATGGATATTTCTGCATCCACATTTTTGGTTGATTGAACTGCATTATTACTAATCGAACCCAGAAAATCTCCCTTGGGTTCATTTGAATTAGCAGTTTCTATTTGCTGTGAAAAAAGTTTAACTTCTGATATAAGAAACAGTCCTATAATTAAAGGAATAATAATAAATATTTGTTTTTTCATATTTAATTTATATATATAAATACTGGAATCTTAATTATAATTGATTTTAATAGCAAATATAAAATTATTTTTATTTAAAAAAGTATTTTTGACAAAATATTTGTTATTTTGTCATATAAAGTTGTATTTGTTTTATTGAATTTTGAAAAACTTCGGGGATTCACAAAAAGACTTTCAAAATATAAATTTTTCTGACAAAATCACCTGCTCTTTTTCAAAGCCCATAATTCTTTTTATCTTTGCAATAAAAAAAGTGAAAGCGAATAATCTCTTAGATGAATTGTTAAAGGACAATATTTTTCAAACTCAAATTTCCGCTATCTTTGCAGATAATCAATCAGATAC
>JAQVOR010000209.1 GCA_028702535.1 Bacteroidales bacterium | reverse complement strand
TGCCGCCAAAAAATCAAATCATAATTCTGCAAGTAAATTGCAGGCAATGTAAACGTCAGTAAAGATTACTAAACCAAAACCTCAAAATTGATATTCTTTATAACCTTTTTTATAACGTTTCCATAACCGCAAAAAAGCGGATGATGGGAAGTCCCACTATTCGCTCGGATTTTATTCGCAAACCAGCAATCCCCAGATTTTTAGTCAGTTTAAACAGATTGCTCCCGTTGGTCGAAATGACTGATGTTTGGTGGTGGTATAAGTCGGCGACAATTAAATAGTAAATAACGCAAGAATATCTTTTGTCGCCGACTTCCCTCT
The DNA here is from genome assembly GCA_028702535.1 of Bacteroidales bacterium. Lineage (GTDB taxonomy): Bacteria > Bacteroidota > Bacteroidia > Bacteroidales > ML635J-15 > Bact-19. Next base: position 3,380 of record JAQVOR010000209.1, on the reverse strand, counting down.
TCACGTTGTTAAGTCATTTCGACCCCGACGAAGGAAGAGGGAGAAATCTGTTATTTTCAATCCCCAATTTTAAAACAAGAATACGACAATTAACAGCAAAAACATTACTTATCTTGATGTTTGTTCGAGTTTTGAGTAATGTTTGTAAATTTTGAATGATTTTTTTATTACCAATTATAATTTTTTGTATATTGTAAGTTGTTATTTTAAATTAAGTATTTGTTTATTTAAAAATTATGAAATCATGAAAAAAACCACTTTATTACTTATTGCAATTTTTAGCCTGCAATTGGCTTATGCACAGCAACACCCCGAGGTAAAACGAACTTGGCATTGGTATTTTGGCGATGGGGCAGGTTTAGATTTTAGCAGTGGGGAAGCTGAAGTTGATACGAATGGTCAATTACATACAGATGAAGGCTGCGCAGCGATTTCTGATACTAATGGTAATTTATTGTTTTATACATCGGGTTCTACTGTTTGGAATAGGAATCATCAGATAATGCAAAATGGAACAGGTTTGTATGGTGATTGGAGTGCCCAGCAAAATAGTATTATTATTCCAAAACCACAAAACGATAATATTTATTATATTTTTACTAATGATTCATGGCATTATAATATTAATGAAAATAAGGGAGTTCACTATTCTATTATTGATATGAGTTTAGATGGTGGTTTAGGGGGGATTGTCGAAAAAAATAATTTCTTAATGCGTCCTAGTCATGAGTCTCTTGCAGCAGTGCATCACGCAAATTGTGAAGATGTCTGGGTTTTATGTCATAAATTAGGCGAAGAAAAGTTTTATGCATATTTAGTTACAAAAAATGGTGTTGATACAGTTCCAGTAATAAGTGAAATTGGTAATTCAGTCGATTTGCCTGTGGGTGCAGGGATTATTAAATTTTCACCTAACGGTAGGAAAGTAACTTCCTGGAATTTTTGGGATTGGTATAATACAGGGATAGTTGATACAGTTGAATTATATGATTTTGATAGAAATGCGGGAATATTATTTAATAGAATTGCGTTTTCACCCGATACAGTATGCCTTGGTTTTATTTTTTCACCCGATAATACTAAATTATATATTTCGGGTGGAGGTACAACTCCTAACATTAAGATTTATCAATATGATTTAAATACAACGAATATTGAAAATTCCAAACAACTTGTCTATGTTAGTAATTATACTGTATTTTATGGTGATGGACAATATTCTCCTATTGACAGTATTATATACTTTGCAAGAGCATATACGGATACGCTAGCAATAATACATAATCCTAATGCCAGTGGGATAGCATGTGATTTTGAAGATATTGGGATTACACTAAACGGAAGAAATATTCAAAGTTTTTTTCCAAATTTTATTGTCTCATTTTTTAATACAGATACAGTAGAATATAATTGTCATAATGTTACAATAGCAGAAGTAATAAGAAATCAAAAATTTGAAGTATATCCAAATCCATTATATGAACAGGCAACTATAAATACCTTTTGTAAAGAAATAACAAGTTATAATTTATTCGACACAAAAGGGAAGCAATTAATTAAAGACGAAGATTATAAATTAAAACGACAATACGATTCATATTTATTTACAAATAAAAAACTAACCGGAGGAATCTATATTTTAACTGGCTTATTTGCCGACAAAGATCAATTTAACATTAAAATTGTTATTAATTAAAAAACCAAAACTATGAAAAAACTAAATTTAATTCTAATTGCAGTACTTTTTAGTAGTATTGCTTTTTCTCAATGGAATATCACTGGTACTCCTTTATGGGATAGATATGGAAAGACAAATGCAACAGTTGGACAAAATATTAAAGCCATCGGGATTGGAGAATTCACTTATGTTCCAAAGGCTGCGCTGCATGTGAATGCAAATCTTTTAGATGCTCCTACTAATCCAATAACAATGTTTACCCCTGGCCAAGTATTCCGCACCGATGGTCCATCAAATCAGGATAATATGTGGCAATTATTTACCGGACCTGATGCTACTGCCACCGAAAAAGCCCGATTGTCAGTACCAGCCAATACTAATGATTTGGTGATAGAAGCATGTATGGGGCATAGCAATATTTGCTTTAATTTAGTACACGATAGGCAAAGAGCTATCCTAACTGATGGTCATGGTCAGGGGCATTTTGGAGTTGGTGATGATTTCTCCGACCCTCAACACATGATACATGTGCATACTTCGCCAACTGATATTCCTACAATTCCACCATCTGATATTGGATTTACAAATTCCAACATAGGAGCAACTGAAAATGATGGATTTATTGCAGGTATAGAACCGGATGGTACAGCATTTATCAACCAACAGGAAGAAAAAGACATTCTTTTTAGTACAGGTGCTGGTACAAACAACCATAGCCGTATAGTTATTAAAGGCGAAGAAGGAGATAATCAGGGTTTTGTTGGTATAGGAACAAATTATAGCAATCCATTATCAGTATTGCATATTGATGCTAATAATATGGCAACAGGCGAAATTTTTCGCACCAATGGACCTTCAACAGTATTTAACAGTTGGCGTTTTTTTACAGGAGGAACCTCTGGTACTGAAAAATTTCAGATTTTTACTTCAACAAATCTTGGTACAGCCAATGGTACATTACAAAATGATCAGAATATAACATTGCAATCAACTCAACGCGACATGATATTTAATGCTGGAGGAGATGGGTTAAACTTTGAACGTATGCGTATTCTTGGTCAGGATCATGATTTGTCATCCAATACCCCTTGGTTTGCTACGGCACGTGCAGGAAATGTCGGAATCGGAACACCTCACCCACTATGTATGCTCCAAATAGGTGGAGAAGCTGCTGCAGGTGGCGGATGGAGAGACTGGATGAATATAGGTACATATTATGCAAGTGAAGCTGGTTATGATAATATGTATGTAGGTCTAAGAAGAAGAGATATTACTCAATCCGATAGAAATGAGGCTATTATTAACTGGGGAAATAATCCAACAACCGAAACAAGCTTTGATCGTTTGAGATTTGTTTTTACTGCAAATGCTTTTGTAGGGCTTCCTGCAAGTGAAGAAGATGGACTTGAAATTGCACGCATGATTTCAGATGGAAATTCGGGTTTTATGGGAATAGGCGATTTTTTTACTATAGATGAAGACCCAACTCAGGTTCTTGATGTTATCGGGAACGCACGAATCAGAGAAGTTCCTTACGGTGAATTAGACAGTGCATTGGTTATTGACGGAAATGGCGTGTTGTACTGGAGAAATTTTGCAGGTGGTGGACCAGGTACTACGCTTGGTAATGTGTGCGATGATGTTGAGAATCCACTTGAAGATAACTGGGAAATACCACTTGATAATTATAATTTTGTGTTTT
>JAQVOR010000084.1 GCA_028702535.1 Bacteroidales bacterium | reverse complement strand
CAAAAATCATAAAACCTAAAATAAGGATTGAGTTAATTATTAGTTTTTTCATAATTTTACTTTTTTTGATTAATTAAAAAATATCTGTCAAACGCTAAGTGTGAATCAAATACTTTGCCATAATTTAGGGCTAAGATAATACATTTATTTTACAATCTTTATTATTTGGAAAATAATTACAGTTTTCTATTTTTGCATAAATTAGAATATGTTATATTACTTTATCTGCACAATACTCTTGTCGCTTGCAGGTTTTACAGTGTTTCCCCATCCAAACTTCGTCAAATTGGCGAATTGCTGAATCAAGAATTTCTGGTTCATCAGTAAATATTCCAGCTTCAAAATTGCGTCTGTCAACAGATTTGGCTCCCATTGCAGCTCCAGTTAAATTGGCAGAACCGATATATACCTTTTGCATATCAATAATAATAATTTTGAAATGCACTCTTGGACATAGCATCCGTTCTAAAGATTTAATTAATTGCGGTAATTTGTCAAAATCACGTCTAAAATTTGCACCTGGTTCTTTGGCATGAATTAAACGGACTTCCACTCCTTTTTTTAATAAATCGGATAAAACTTGCAAAAATGGACGAAAACTGCCCTGATAAGAAACGTGCAAATCCTTAATGTCAGCAGTGCCAATCCATAAGGTTTGTTTTGCATGGTAGCAGGCTTTTAAAACCGTTTCGTAATGTTTTTTATTTTCAATGTATTGAAGCATCTCAGACCTTAGTTTATAGTTTTAATTGTCTGAAACAAATGTAGCAAAAAAGATATTAGTTTTTTAGTTTTACGTACACTTTTTGGTTGTCCATATTGTTGTTTCCTTTGAATTAAGAATAGCGGTTCGTATCAGAATAATACCAATTTACTTTCCTAAAGACCATATTTAAGGCTAAAATCACATTAGAATTTATGATTATTGGGTCCATCGCCTTGTGGTTACATTTATTTTCTTATGTTACTTTCTTAAAATTATTATTTTTTATTTATTCACTCTAATTATAATTACTTTTGTAAAAATATAAAACTATGAAGGATTTTGAAAATATTGAACTTGTATATCTTAAAAACGAAGATTATGATGATTTGCTTCAGGCAATGAAAGAGGCATATAGTGAGTTACCCAATATGGTTTGGGGCAAGCAACAAGTTGAGAAGCTTATTAAGATTTTCCCAGAAGGACAGGCAGTAATTAAAGTAAATGGCGAGTTTGCTGGCTGTGCTCTTTCGATCATTGTAGATTACGAAAAATTTGAAACTAATCATAAATATACTGCGATAACTGGTAATTACAGCTTTAGCACTCATACAAACGATGGAGATGTTTTATATGGGATTGAAATATTTATTCGTCCAAAACATAGAGGTATGCGATTGGGACGCCGGTTATATGATTTTCGCAAAGAATTGTGCGAAAGATTAAATTTAAGAGGCATAGCTTTTGGTGGTCGGATTCCAAATTATCATAAATATTCTACTAAAATCACCCCAAAAGAATATATCGAGAAAGTTAAAAAGAAAGAAATTCACGACCCAGTACTTGATTTTCAGATGTCTAACGATTTTCATCCTGCTAAAATATTAAAAGGTTATTTGGAGGGGGATAATGAATCAAATGAATTTGCAGTTTTGCTTGAATGGGATAATATTTATTATGAAAAGCCTCATAAAAAAGCTGCGGTTATCAAATCTATTGTTCGGCTTGGTTTGATACAATGGCAGATGCGTACATATAAGGATATTGACGACCTTATGCAGCAAGCTGAGTTTTTTGTGGACGCTGTTTCAGGTTACAGATCGGATTTTGCACTTTTCCCCGAGTTTTTCAATGCTCCATTAATGGCTGACAATAATCATTTGTCAGAATCTGATGCTATTCGCGAATTAGCTGGATTTACTGAAACAATTGTAGAACGATTTTCTAAACTTGCAATATCCTATAATATAAATATCATTACTGGTAGCATGCCCGAATTAAAAGATGGATTGCTTTATAACGCAGGTTATCTTTGCAAAAGAGACGGAAATATTGAGCGTTTTGAGAAAATTCATGCAACTCCTGATGAAGTAAAAGTTTGGGGTATGCAGGGAGGAGATTCAATCAAAGCTTTTGACACAGATTGTGGTAAAATTGGAATTCTTATTTGCTACGATATCGAATTTCCAGAGTTAGGGCGTATATTATCGGACGAAGGCATGGATATTTTATTTGTACCATTCTTAACTGATACGCAAAATGGTTATTCGAGAGTAAGAAATTGTGCACAGGCACGGGCAATAGAGAATGAATGTTACGTTGCTATTGCTGGTTGTGTCGGCAATCTCCCAAGAGTACATAATATGAATATCCAATATGCACAGTCGATGGTTATTACGCCTTGTGATTTTGCTTTTCCAGTAAATGGGATTAAAGCTGAGGCTACACCTAATACCGAAATGATACTTATTGCCGATGTCGATATTAGCCTTTTAAGAGAGTTGCATCAATTTGGTAGTGTGAATAATCTACAAAATCGAAGATTAGATTTATATAGTGTTAAAAAATTAAAATAATTGGAGTTTTGTGTGCTTTTGTTCGTAATTTGTCCGTTCTCTTGTTCAAAAGTTTTTATTACACAGAGAACCACAGAGAACCACAGAGGAGACACAAGCGTAGTAGTGCGGTTGCAGTGCGATGCAATGAGTCTTGCCGAACTGAGTCTGTCGAACTGTCGATGCGTTCTCTGATTATTAATTATATCAATACCTTAAACCCCAAAAGTAAGGACGCTCTTCTTTTATGCATTCGTCCATATAATCTAAAATTAACTGATTATATTCTGCTTGTGTAATGTTTTTAATACGTTTTTTGTGTTTGGGCTTTTCAATTATACGATTAGGCTCGGTCGCTATTATGGTATCTGCTCTTATAACTTTAGCACCATTATTCATATTGATTTCTAAAATTACGCCAGGTAAACCACCATAATGCTCAGGTCCAAAATTTAGTGGCCAATCTAAAGCAAACCATGCAACAATATTATTTTGCTTAATAGTATCTCTATATTGTGCATTCATGCAAATATGTCCGGCAATTTCTTTCATGTCGTTAAGAATTCGCCATTGAGGGTATTTAATACTATCTTCAATCAAATAAAGTTTATTAAACATACGCATTAAATCGTAGGTCTTATTTTGTTCAATATCTCTATATATCACATACTCTGATTCACGCCATGATTGTCCAACATATTCTGATTGATCATTAATTTCTTCATATTTATACGACATAGAATCATATTGTAGTGTTGCTTTCTCTTCGTATTCAGGAACATTTCCCCAAACATAATCGTCGCGTTCTCGCTTGCTTTTACTGATATAATCAACTGCAGCAATTTTTTTAGACCATTTATGTTTAACTATATAATTGATGCTACCACTTTCGGGTTGAGCACATAATATTCCTGTAAGGAACAAAGAAAGAACTATGCTAATTATTGTCAATTTCATTTATGTAATTTTTAATTATATGTTATTAATATCTGTTTTTCTTTATTTTTGTTTCAAATCCTTTGAGATTATATGCTACGCTAAGCATAAAGTACCGTGCTAATGTTGGAGCAATGGTGTATTCCGTGTAATTCTCAGAAGCAATTTGATATAGATATTGTTTTTGATTTAATAAGTCGAACCCAGCTAAACGCATCTCGAATCTGTTCTTTTCACCAAGTACCTGTCGAACCGATAGGTTTGTAACCAAAATATCTGCTTTATAATCAAGTTTATTGCTTTCATAATTGTCCCAATCCAAATTCCCTTCGATAAATGTCTTTTTAAAGATTTGCCATTTAAAACTACCAGATGTACTATAACCAATTATTTTCTGATTTTGAGTATTCTGAATTGAGTATTTAACATCGTTTTGAGATAAGTTGCCTCCAAAATTAAAACTTAATTTTGGTCCTAAAGTAAGATTAAGCCCCAAGCTTACTCTATAATACTCGGAATTAGTAATGTTTTCGATCCCATTTATAAAAACTGGGCTATTAGAAAAACTGACATTCCCCGATAGATTTAAAGTTAAAATGGTTTTTATAATAGGTACACTTCCCCAAAAATAAGCATAAGTGCTTTGACCGCCTTCTACATTTTCAGGCTTGGAAGTAGTAACATATCCAACACCTTCTTTAAAGATAGTGTTTTGATTATAAACAATTGAGGTTTCGTTTATACTGGTACCAGCATGTACAGAAAAACTTGAAAAAGAAGCTTGATTCCAATAATAGATGCCTCCGTTTATGCTATGGTAAATTTTAGGAGTTAAAGCTAAATTCCCTTCCACCTTATACAAAGGGTTGCTGTTGTCTGTAATTGGCTGCAACTGACTCATTGTTGGCTCGTCTATTTCGTAAGAGTAGTTTAAACTCAATCGCATATTATTTGGTAATTGCCAGTCTGTTCGGAAATAAGGAACAAAATTATTATAAGATTTTGGTATAAGATTATTATAGTCGTTTAATTCTTGGAGCATAGCATACCGTCCTTTCATATCAATTATTTGGTATGCACCACCAAGACTTATGTTTAATCCTTCCCAAGCATAAGAAAAACTTGACCCAAGACGATTATATAATACAGTATGAATATAAAAGTTTGTCATTGAGTCAACTAATGTATTATTTACTGATAATTCATCTGTTACTATTTTTTCTGATTGGGTTTCGTTAGATGATATATTATAAAAGCCCATTAAAGAGAATCTTTTACTTAATGGCTCTACATACATTATACTCGACTTGTATAATTCATCTGAACTTGTGTTATCATAGAGATATTTAAGTTGCTCTGTTTGAGTAAGTGTTATAAAATACTCATTAATATTGTCCGTTAATCGTCCTGAATTATTATTGCTAATATCTGCAGCTCCACTAATTGAGAAACTTCTGCCTTTTTTTGCAAATTTATGATTGTAAAGACTAAGAATATTTACCGAATATGCGTCCACATCAGATTCGTCTTGAAAAGAATTTAAATTAATATCAGAATATAAGGGAGCATCTGTTTGAAACAATTGTTTTTGTAAATTATCCAAAGCACTATTCGACAACCTTGAATTTATTCTAAATATAAATGTGTTGCTTGTATCAAATTCTATTTCTAATCTAGAAGAAATACTATGTGAATTATTAAGGCGATCATATTTGGTTGTATCATATCTAAAAAATGAGGTGTCGGTTAAAAATGTTTGACGTTTTGTAAATTGGTCGTAGAAAATATCAGATTGGCTAAACATATATGACACATTAAATTTTATTTTATCTTTAAAATAGTTATAATTAGCACCGCCACCATAGCTTTCAGAAAAACCTTTTCCCGAATAATTGCTGCCAAACGACATCGAATAATGTCCTCGACCTCTTGCATTAAACCCAAAATCTCCATTATCATAATCGGAGTAGGCTGAACTTCCTTTAAATTCTTGGTAGTCTTCCCAGTTTACTCCTGTTGAGTTTAAATTATTTCCATAAGCAAGAAAAGACAATTGCGATGTTTCATTAAAACGATTAAAACTTCCTCGACCTGCCCAGCGTTCTTCGGTTCCAGCTGCAACAGAGGCTTTGCCAAAATATCCTTTTTTATACTCTTCTTTTAACTCAAGGTTCATGGCTTTATTGTCCGAGCCGTCTTTAATTCCTGTTAGTCTTTCTTGCTCCGATTTGTCGTTATAAACTTGTACTTTTGAAATTGCCTCTGCATCAAGGTTTTTGGTAACGCTTTTTGGATCGTCGCCAAAAAATGTTTTTCCGTCCACATAAACGCGACCAATATTTTTTCCCATTGTAGTTATTCCTCCCGATTCATCAACCTCAATACCTGGCAGCCGTTTAAGAAGATCCTCAACCGTAGATCCTGGTGGTACTTTAAAAAGTCTGGCATCATACTCAACAGTGTCGCCATGTATAAATAATGGAGCTTGTGCAGATTTTATTACAACTTCCATCAAAATCTCTGCTATTGGTTCTACGGTAATATTGCCAAAATTATACTCATCTTGATTAATTACAGGAATTTGTTTTTGGATTGGCATAAAACCAATATGTGATATTTTTAATAAATAACCACGATTTTTTATTGAACGAAAACTAAACTTCCCATCAGAATCGCTTGTAGTATAATTAACTAAGGTAGAGTCCGAACTTGTTAATAACATTACTGTAGCAGCCGGTACAGTCTCCCCTAAACTGTCTATTATTCGTCCCTTTATGTTAATGTTTTGTGGCGATTGAGCAAAAATTACACTAATTGAGAAAGTAAAAAGAAGTAACGCAATTGTTTTTCTAAGTATATACATATCGACCGTTTTTTAAAACACATAAGTAACGAAATTATATATAGGTTTTATTGTTTTGTCTTAATAAATTCTTAAAATTTTAGGAGTATTATATTAATTTAGACTGATTGTTCAATCGTTAGCATTTATGATTAGAGGAATGCTAATAATTGTCGCAAATAATAGAGTATTAAGCAATCCCTCGAAACCGACTTACTGATTATCAATCACAGAATCACAAAATCACAAAATCACAGAATCACAGGATCACAGGATCACAGGATCACAGGATCACAACTTTTTCTCTTCCCTTTTCTGCGTTTATCTGCGAAATCTGCGTGCAACTTTTCTATAAAAATCTTATCTTACCCTAAGTTTCTGCCCGATTCGTAAGCAAGTGTTTTCTGTAATGCCGTTTAATGAACAAATATAGTTTATTGAAGTACCATACCTTCTTGATATTCCCCAAAGAGTATCTCCACTGTTGATAGTATGGTATTGCGAATTGCTAATTTCTTTAACATGTCCAAATTTTTCGGGCATAAGATATAAAATATCTGTTTTAAGTTCTTTTGTTTCAAAATCAACCAACCATTCTGGATCAAAGGGATTATCTTTAAAGCGCATTTCGAAATGTAAATGTGGTCCATAAGCTCTTCCTGTACGACCGCCAAGCCCAATGCATTCTCCTGCACATACTTTTTGGTTATCCCTGCAGTTTAGAGAGCTTAAATGTGCATAATAGGTTTCGAGTCCATTAAAATGCCTGACAATTACCAAATTCCCGTAACCTCCGTTATTCCAACCAGCAAAACGAACAACTCCATCAAATGCCGAAACTACAGTATCTCCAGTTTTTAAATCAAGGTCAATTCCGTTATGTATTTGTCCCCAACGCCAACCAAAACCTGATTGCTTGTATCCAGGAACAGGAATTACAAACTTTCCTGTGTCGCCTAATATTGGAATTGCAAATGTGTCTAATGCTCGTTTGTAATCTATATTTCCATAAGCAAAAATATTTACCGTATCCCATTTCTCTGAAAAAACAGTTAAACTATCAGGAGTATATAGCTTTTCGTTTAAAATATAGGAATAAATATTTATTGAGTCTCTCAAATGAAGAAGAGCCATTACGCTGTCATGATTTAAATATTCCCATGTATTATTATCGAATAGCACAATGTCAAATTCAGTACTATGTACAGTATCTACAGGGTTTTTATAAACCGTCTCAGTATTAGTTTCCTGAGCTAAAACTGTTATATATGAAAAGACAAATAGTAAATAAATAAATAATGTTTTCACGTCTATTTTTTTTGAATTTACAAAAATGTGTTTTTTTTAAGGTGTTTGCAAGTTTTTTTTGATTTATTGCCATGAATCTTACCTTTTTATGTTTTATTTGTCCGAGAAATTTCCTTTTATTATTATTATTTATCGTATCTTTACCAAAAATATAAAAATGAGATACTTGTTTTTCATATTGATTTTTGTTCTTGCTGGAGTATTTACTTATGCTCAAGAGAGTGGTGAGTATTTTGGTGATGAAGGTATATTTATTGAGCCAGATACTGCTTATAGTATTTCTGATTCTCCTTTATTTGATGCTAACCGTTTAGGTGTGCGATTTAGTGCTGGAACAATGATCTCAAGTTCGTATGGCGGAATGTTTAGTTCGTATGCTGCACCTGAAGTAAATTATCGTTTAAATAATAAGTTCTCCTTTTCTGTTGGTACAATGATGACTTCAACTACAATTCCTTCATTTGTGTCGAACGAAAGCACAACTAATTCGTTTATGGACAATAAAATGCTTAGTTATTATATGTTTGCCAGAGGTGAATATATGGCTAATGATAAATTGCGAGTTAGGTCAACAGTAGCATTTGATGTAAGTCCAATGAATAATGCTAATACCAAATTGGCTTTTGGCTCGTTTGGATTTGATTATAAAATTGGCGAAAATTCTTTTATCTCTGCTGAGTTTGTGATAAACAATGGACGTTATTCCAATCCTGCTTATGGCAATATGCCTTTTGGTGGTGGATTTGGGCATAGTAGTATCAGACCTTTTGGAAATTCACTCTTTTCTGACCCATACTCAAGGTGGTAAAACCGGCTGAACATAATTTGGCAACAATCTTTCCGACTACAATTAAAGAATTAAAACTAACAGATTGGGATTATATTGATGTAATTCTTATTTCTGGCGATGCTTTTATTGATCATCCTTCATTTGGAACTGCTGTTATTGCAAGATATTTAAACGATTTTGGATTCCGAGTTGCTGTTATCCCACAACCAAATTGGCAAGATGACCTAAGAGATTTTAAAAAATTTGGGAAACCTCGCTTGTTCTTTGGAGTTGCTGCTGGAAATATGGACTCGATGCTTAATCACTATACTGCTGGACAACGAAAACGATCAGAAGACGCATATACGCCAGGTGGGGAAATTGGCAAACGACCCGATTATGCGACCGAAGTATATTCTAAAATATTGAAAGATTTATTCCCTGATGTACCCGTTGTTATTGGTGGAGTTGAAGCTTCTATGAGACGATTTGTTCACTATGATTATTGGAGTAATAGACTTCTTTCGTCAGTTCTTGAAACTTCTAATGCTGATTTGCTCGTTTATGGTATGGGCGAAAAACCTATTGTCGATATTGCGAGAGAGCTTAATGACTCTGGCTCTATTTATAATTGTTATCATATAAAACAAATAGCGTATCTGAGTGATAAAAGCGATAAAACTGAAACTGATGTCAAGCTTTTTTCTTATAAGGAAGTTTTGGCAGATAAGTTAAAACATGCTGCAAATTTTGTTAAAATTGAAAAAGAATCTAATTCGATTTCAAATCGCCGAATAGTTCAGGATTTAAAAAATAAACGTCTCATTGTCAATCCTCCAAACCCTGTTTTATCAGAAAACGAAATGGATAAGATATATTCGCTCGGATATACTCGATTGCCGCATCCTCGATATGTTTCAAAAAAATCTATTCCTGCCTACGAAATGATTAAGGATTCTGTTACAATGCACCGTGGCTGTTTTGGTGGATGTAGTTTTTGCACTATTTCGGCTCATCAGGGTAAACATATAAGTAGCAGATCGCAAAAATCTATACTTAGTGAGTTGCAGCAAATTGCAAAAATGCCCGACTTTAAAGGACATATTACTGATATCGGCGGTCCTTCGGCGAATATGTACAAAATGAAAGGAATTGATCTTAAAGTTTGCGAAAAATGTACAAAGCCGTCTTGTGTTTTTCCTGTAGTCTGTAAAAATCTTGATACTTCGCATAAAGCACTCTCAGAACTATATCTTGATGCTGCAAGAATTGACGGAATTAATAAAATAAGTATTGGAAGCGGTGTTCGATATGATTTGGCAATGCACAAAACAAATAATCGGGAAACTGATACGGAAAACAGAAAATATCTTGAATTATTGATTTCGCGGTTTGTCTCTGGCAGATTAAAAGTTGCACCCGAACATAGCTCTGCTAAAGTGCTTTCGTTAATGCGAAAAATGAATTTTACAAAGTTTCGAGAATTCGAGAATCTGTTTCGTCAAATAAATCAAAAATTCGATTTAAATCAACAATTAATTCCGTATTTTATCTCTGGGCATCCTGGTTGTACCGAGTACGATATGGCAGAACTCGCTATTGAAACAAAAAATATGGGCTTTAAACTTGAACAAGTTCAGGCTTTTACTCCAACGCCCATGACTTTGGCTACAGTTATGTTTTATACAGGAATAGATCCTTATACAGGACAAAAAGTCTATGTTGCAAAAGACAAAACTGCAAAAGAAAAGCAACTAAGTTATTTCTTCTGGTATAAACCTCAAAATCGAAAAAGAATAATTCAAAGCCTAAAGAGTGCTGGACGCAAAGACCTAGTCGATGGGTTTATGAAAAAACATTAGGAATTATTCCTCAAATTTTGTGTTTATACTTGCCGAGAGAACCCCTTAGTGTTTTTATTAAATTCAAACATAAATCGTATTTATTTAAGTGGTTCAAATTACTTATAATAAGCATCATAAACCACCTAAACAATTGCTATAAATCAATAATAAAAGCTGTGCTTTTCCAACAATAATTAGAAAATCCTAGTGTCGAAAACAAAAAAAGACACTCGAAATTTATATAAACATTTACTGGAATAGTTTTTGATAATAATAATTCCCTAACATTAGATTTATTAACATGAAAAAAGTAGCTCTTTTATTGACTTCCTTAATGATTGGTTTATTTTGTTTCTCACAAGAAGACAACAAACCAGAAAAGTGGGAATATCCTAACGCACAATTACTTATTAATACGGAGTCAACTGACCAATTGATTGAGAAAGAAGCTCGATTAATACAAATAATTCCGACTGGAAAGCGAAGACAATCTTATGTTTTTATTTTTGCAATAATCGAAAATGTCAAAAAAACAATGGTTTTTGGTAAGGACGAAAATACTGAAACAGTAAGTATGACAAAAAAATCTTTTAAGCCTATTGAGTTTGAACTTTGGGCTGACGAAGGTGGAGACAAATTGCTTAAGTTTTTGGAATGTAACACCGAGTTACCCTATATGTTTATTGAAGAGTCTGATAACGAAAAATATAACTCCCCCGATTTCCAACCCTGCATAGGGAGTGTTGTTAATATTACATTTATTAAAAGATATGCTAAAGATACGGAATTGAATTTTTTATTGTCGGCAGTAAAGAATTTTTAGCGATATAGTAATATAATGATACAGTAAGCTGTGATGCTATTATTATTCACCACAAACAAATATTGTTGATGGAAAATAGAAAGCAACTAAAATTTACCCATATACATGAATACTTCTTATTCCGTTTGGGAACTATCTCATTATCAATCATATAGCGTGTATAGATTCCATTGGAAATCCGGAATCTCCATTTCGATGGACAACAAAACGTCTGTGAAACAACGACAATCCCTTAGTGATTGTAATTATTAAAGACATTTGGCAATCAATATTATCTGTAAATAAAGAATGTCTGCAAAAAAACTTTAAACATTTTCTTGCAGACATAATATAATTTTCAATATGGTTTCGTGTTTCTTACAAAGACACCTTACAAGCCTAGCACTTCTACCCCTTGTTTAAAAACAATATCTTTTGGTATTCCAGCCTCTGCAATTCTATCAAGATCTTTTTGAAGCTCTTCACCCACAGCACTTTTTGTATCAATCCATTGCTTAGCAGCATCTTTATTACCGTCTCCTTGGATAACAATAATATCGTTTACCAGTTCTGCAACTGATTTTTTCATGATATCTAGATTAACTGCATATCTTCCAGTTTCGTTGTTACGACTAAAAGCACCTTTTTCTTTAAGATAATAAAACTCTAACATATTAGCTTTCCCATGTGAACTTGCTACACCAAAGCGCACAGATCTAAAAATTCCTGCAAGAAACGTAACATAATTATCCATTAAGTCTTTTTCAGGAAATTCGCCCATTTCATAAAGTTTTGTTACCATATATAATCCGGCAATATCTGCTTTAGCTTCTTCTAATGGGCTGTAATAACTTTCAAGGGCTTCGCGTACGGTCATAGAACCATCAATCACATATTTTACTCCGAGCCCATGAGCGACTTCGTGAAACATAACGTTTTGAAAAAATCCGTCTTCAAACTTTACGTGTTTTAATTGCTCTTCATCGATAAGTAATTCGGCAATAGGCACTAAAATTTTATCAAATTTAGCTTGCATAGCATTTTTGAGCTGCAATTTCCTAGATCCTTTTGCAGAATGAACTCTTGGGTCGTTTGGTAAATTTATTGCAATATTTTTACTTCCAGCATTACAATCTCCGCCGTAATATATTACATTATACACATTCATATCTCCCGAAGGGGCATCGTCTTCTTTACCAACTTTTTCATGTTTTGCATCAGCATTTTTATATAAATCTGCAATCGGTAAACTCTGCTGTAAAGCAGGTACTAATGCTGTAAATCTTGAAATATTTTCACTCCACACAAGATCTTTAACTAAAATTTGCCCTGAATGAGCCGCTTTAATTCCTTTAAAACCGTCTTCGTAGCTTTCGATTGGACCTACGACAAAATCAATTTTATTGTCTTTCATATCCATCCAAGCAAGGTCGCTAGCAAGATATTCATCAGTACGCAAAGCCATAGCTCTAAATTTAAGGTAAGTTTTAAACCCATCATCTTCGGCAAGTTCGGCAGCCTCTTCCAACAATGTAGCAGCTTTCTCAATTTCTGCGGCATACTCTTCGTGATACCAAACACAAATAAGATTACCTTCTTCGTTTCTTCTTAGCAAAGTGTACCAACTGTTTTTGTTGGGGTCGGAGAAAGCATCAAATTCTTCTTCGGTTATATCTTGTGGATAATAGTTTGCTCCTAGGGGTTTTGCACCAAACTCTTCGATAAATGGCTCATTACCGTTTAATCTATCCCACGGACCATAATTAATTCGTGCATATTGTTTTGCATCTTCGTCTTGAATTCCGTCAAGAAAACTTTGCTTATCTCCTATTGCATCTTTCCAGAAAAGCTGTTCCATAATATCAGCGACTTCGATAAGTTTTTTTAGCATTTCTTTCTGATTAATAGACAGATGACTAAGATCTGCCGTTAATTCAACTTCGGCATAATTGTTTACAAGTTTTTGCATTTCTGTAAGTTCTTGTTTTTCTTTTTCTTGATTTTTGTTTGCACCACCATTACATGCTACAAATAGTACACTAATAATCATTAGTACGAGAATGTTTAAAATTTTTGTTTTCATTTTATCAAAATTTAATTATTATTATCCTAAAAGGTAAGAAATAGCTGCTATACCACCCACTATTGCAAGTATAAGAAGTGCAATTTTCCACCAGCACCAAGGTCTTTCGCCTTGCACTTTACCAGTACGCCCGTTTACAATAAATCTATAAACTTTATTATTAAATCGGTATGCACTAATCCAAATTGGCAGCAAAGTATGTTTAAATTTAATATTTGAGTATGTAGTTCCTAAAGAGGTTATACGCTGATGATCTCCACCTATTTCTGTATTAATAGTCTCTCTTATTTTGGGATCCATTTTGACTTTAGCAACATCAAACCCGTCTTTTAATCCAATTCGATAAGTCTCGGTACGAAAACCAGATAAAAACTTCTCATCAAAAGGAACTAAACTTTCTAAATCCCAAGGACTAAGATTATCAGTTTTATTTTTGGGTAAAGATTTACTAGCTATAACAAGCACATCATCAAAATACAAGTTTAATCGTCCCGACACATTAGTCCAACGAGTTTCGGTTACAGTCCTGGTTTTTGTTTCACCATTATCTGTGTAAGTTTCAGTTGTTGAATAATCATCACCCCGTTGACCTTTATACTTGGAATAGGTATCAGCGTCATACGTCCAATATGGGATATACATTCCTGCAAGCTTTTCGGCTTGAGCTGCAAACTTTTTTAAGCCTGAAGGTGCGAACCACAATTTATTTAACCATTTTTTGAAAGACTCCTGAGCTTCCTTTGCCTTAATTTTAAAAGGCAACAACGATTTTGGCTTAATCTGTTTGCTCGTACTTTCGCTTTTGACGATAAGCTTATTTCCGCAAAAAGGACAATCGCCCGATACCACATTAGGGTCAAGAGTAGTAATTGCACCACAGGCATTACATGCAATTGTCAAAACTTCCTCAATCTCACCACCAACTTCAGCATCTTTTAAAAATTGCTCAAAATCTAATTCATCAATAGATTCATCTCGAATTTCAATTTCATTCTTTGTACCACAATATGGACAAGTCAGAGAAGTTGTACCTGGTTCAAACTCTAGCTTAGCAGCACAATTACTACAAACTATTTCGGCTTGATTGGTTTCGGATAATTTAGGATTAAAATCATTTTCTTCCATGATGCTCAAGAATTTATTTATAACATTATGTAATAATTTGTAAAATTAGAAAATTATTTTTGTACTACAATACAAAAGCATGATATTTTTAAATATTTAGTATTTAGTTGCGGGTTGCGGGTTGCGAGGTTCAGGATTCGGGTTGCGGGGTTTGGATCACAGGATCACAGAATCACAGGATCACAGAATCACAGGATCACAGAATCACAGAATCACAGAATCACAAACCCCCAATTAACAAGTTTGTTCGCATTAAAACATCATATATTGCATTATTTTCTTTTTTAAGAAATTCTTTTGTCAAAACCGAACAGGTAGCACCCTGATTTACAGGCGATTAGTAAGTTATCAACATAATAACATTTAAAATAGTTAAAAAAAAGCTTAAAAAGTTTTGAAATTAAGATAAAATTCACGACTTTTGCAGTCCTAAAATTTAAAGATACTAGAGTTATGGCAAAAATTTGTCAAATTACAGGAAAGACAGCAATGGTTGGGAATAACGTATCTCATTCAAAGCGTAGAACAAAAAGAACATTTGATGTAAACTTGCATACAAAGCGTTTCTTTAATGAAGTTACTAAAGAGTGGATTACACT
>JAQVOR010000208.1 GCA_028702535.1 Bacteroidales bacterium | reverse complement strand
GGGTGTTGCTTGCGATTATCTTTGTGCATCTACTGCGTTGCTAACTCTTTGTAATACAAGAGTATGACTGCAAAGTTAGACGCCTTGTATCTACACAAAGCTAATCGCATGAATAATGCGGGTTAAATAAGAATAATAAAGCAAAAAAAATGCCTTTTAAAATAAAGGCATTTTTTTTAACAACAAAATAGATTAAAATTATTATTCTAAAAAATTCAACAAAATTTATTGTACAATTAATTTATGAATTTCTGTTTCAGATTGAGTGTTGATTTTTATAAAATATATTCCTTTGGAGACATTAGATAAATCTAAAGGCAATTGATTTGCATCAGGTTGTAAATAAATAATTGTTTGTCCAATGTTATTTATTAATTCTAAAGAAGTGATTTTTTCAGTACTTTTGATAAATGCAATGTCATTTACAGGATTTGGATATATTTCTGATTTTTTTGCAATAAATTGCTCCACACTAATAAACTCTGTTAATCGCTCGGAATAGGCTTCAAGAATATTTGCATTATTTGAATTTTGCAAGAAAATAACTAAATCACAATTTTCAGCATCAATTGTATTATCCACAGTAATTTCAAATTCTTTTAATTGAGTTGTGTTTTGAGAGAAATCAACAACCTGATTGTCGATGATTCTAACAAGATTTTTTAATTTACTGTTTCCTTGCCATGAGTATTCGATGTCATTTTCTGCAATAATTGCAAATACTTTAATTTCATCTTGATAATATGGTATAAGTTCTTCGATACTAACCTCGACTGTTAAAGTGTATGGAGAAACAGACTCTACTGTAACCGTAGGAGTAATAGTGTAGAGTGTTTTTAGGTTTAGTGCAGTTGTGAGGTTGGTTTGGAAAAATGCCTTTTGTTCTGCGAGAGAGCCAATATATCCTTCTTTTCCAAACATTCCATTAACAATAGAGGAAGGACATAAAAGTTCATCATTAGCATCTTCGTCAAAGAATGGTACATATAGATTTTGTCGTTCGGTTAAGCTTTCAATTGCAAAGTCTTCGTCATTAAAATAGCTTAAAACTTTATAGTCTAATCCTGAAGAAGCCAAAAGCATTAAAGAACTTTCGATAAATCCGGCATTAGTACACTCTGTTCCTGTGAATAACTCAAGTATAGCGAGTTGTCTTTGAGTTCCACCGACAATTTCAACTGAAACTGTATTTGAGTGTGTTGAAACTCCAAAATCGCTACCATAATTAGCAACAACATAATATTCATATACTCCCGGATACAAATGATTATCAGTGAAAGTTACTTGTCCAACAACTTCATCTAAATAGACATCATTACGATAAATGTAATATGATTCAGGTGTGCTTGATGCAGGAGCAACCCAAGTTAAATTAACATCAAAACTATTTTGTATTTCGTAAGTTAAGTCTGTTGCAGGATATACAGAAGGCACTTGTTCAAATACGATATCATCAAAATAAAATTCAGGTGTAGCAGATTCATCCCAACCATAAAGATCGAACCCTTGTAGAGTGTTTGAAAAATAACTAATACCATTACTCCAATTGCCCGAATAAACAATTTCGCTATTAATAAGAACATCAGTTGTCTGATTATCTAAATCGAAGTATTGTACAACATCTAGCCATGTGTCGTGAGCAAAACTAAATTCGGCGGCATCTGCAGACCCACCGCCATCTATTGTCCCTGATCCGCCAAGAAAAAATATTTGCATCCCATTATTGTATGTTGAGGTAGCAGGGTCAAATGTTTGCATTGGACTATAAAAAGCTGCTTTGCCAGTTGGGATATATAGCTTAAAGCTCATTTTGTAACGATTTGCAGTTAAAATGTCAAAATCCATAACTACGTCATTGCCGACTCCAATAGCTAAAGATTTAGTTCCGCTTACGGCATAAGCTTCGCTTACTAACCCATCTTCAGCTGAACCAGGGTTGTTATTCCATGTTGTCCAATTGTCCGGTAATTGTTGCGAGATGCCTTCACCGGTAGTTAAATCGTCAAAATTCTCAGAATAAATAATTTGTGAACTAGCATTAATTGCAAAAATCACAATAATTGATAAAACTAAGTAGATGTTTTTCATAATATTTAAGATTGGTTTATAATTATAGCAAGAATACGATTTTTTTTAATATTTTTCTAAAATAACTATGTTTTTTTTAGTTTTTTATCAATATTATTCGACATTAAGTCAAATTTAATTTAAAACTATTTGGCTGCCTTTCAACTATATCATACAAATTCTGTCTTAGAATAAATTATTAAATTAGTATTTTTTTGATCGAATAAAATTGATTCTCAAGTTTCTTTTGATAATTATTTATCCCGCATTATTCACCGCTTTTTATTTAAATTCAAATAAATAACTGATAGTTACATGTTTACAATGTAAAACAATAGTTATTTATATGCCTAAATCTGGGTGTTGCTTGCGATTATCTTTGTGCATCTACTGCGTTGCTAACTCATTGTAATACAAAGGTATGACTGCAAAGTTAGACGCCTTGTATCTACACAAAGCTAATCGCATGAATAATGCGGGTTATTTGGGTTCATTTTTATTCAATTTTGCTGCTTCTTTATTTATTTCATGTTCTTTATTTTTATTATCTATGATCTCTTTTGCTTCTTTATTGTCTTGTTTGTTGTAAATACGTTCATTGTTAGTTTTTCCATAAACTTCGGGATGTAAGTATTTACCTTTTTCTCGTTCGTTTTTGATTTGCTCGGGCTCTATGCGGTTTTGTTCTGCGTATTTGTCATTACGAACTGCAGTAACCTGCCAACTAACTTTTACATTAGCTTCGTTTGTTTGAACAATAAATGTATTGTTAGAAATTTCTTCTTTAACAATAGCCTGAGCAAATGTTCCAATACATGTCAATTGATATCTGAAATCTTTATTTGCAGCTTCAAAATAATCGGGCAGTTTTACAGTTGCAAAACCATTAGCATCTGTTGTAATATTTCCTGAATATACATTCATCATTTCGGGACTTTCGACAAAGCTATGAACTAAATACTTATTCTCTGGGTCGGTTGGATGGTCTATTTTGAAAGTTCCACCACCTTTTGAAATATTTCCAACTATTTCAACATCTCCGGTAATAACGACATCACCTTCAAAAAATCCGGCATAGTTTGCAATAGTCCCATTTGCTGCTTCGGCATAAATTCCATAATTTACTTGTTCCGTACCGTCATATCCCAGTGATGTAGCATAAACGGCATAATTAGTGTCTGCATTAGCTGCATAACCATATAAACCATAATTTATACTATCGCCAATTGCTTCACCGTAAGCCCAACCACTAGTGCCAATGTTCATTTTTCCTTTAGAGTTAACTGTTCCATCAACACCAATGTTTTGTATCAGAGAGCAGTCAGTCCAAACCTCACCATAAACGGCAGTTAAAGATGTAACATCTGTATTTACAGTAGCCGAAGCAATCCCAAGTACTCCATAATTGCGCTGACGATTATTACTAGCCTGTCCAAATATCCCACAATTTCTCGTTTCTAATGATGGGTGTCCAGACCCATCAGCGTTGAATAACCCACCTTCGTTATATTGACCTGCACTATTTGTTGTGCCAACGACCCCTCTGTTGACAAAAGAAGAATTTTCTCCTGCTGCTCTAATACCATAATTATACCCACTTGTTTCAACTTCAGAACTTCCAGTAAACTGTCCGCCATAATTATTGCTTGTAGCGTCACTTCCAGCAGC
>JAQVOR010000207.1 GCA_028702535.1 Bacteroidales bacterium | reverse complement strand
TTCCTATTTCGGCAAACTCAATTGTTGAATTACTCATATAAACTAATGGTTGGAGTACAATAGACACTCCAGACTGAGCATAACCTGGTCCCCACCAGCGACCGTGACATTTAACACCACCCCAAAGAGCATTTTCTTCGCATTCATCAAATACTGTTAGTTTTGTACCACTATATAAATACAATTGTGGTCCTTTAACAGTGGGATTAGTAGAATATGACATTTCTAAAGATTCGTTTTCCTTAAAATGTAAAGTTAAACCAAATATATTTAATCTTGCTCCTTGGTTTATTTTTAATTCTCCCTTTAAATAAACATCAGTAATAGGCTGACCACCAGATGTAAATGGATTTGATGTTTGTGTCCAACTTACATTTGAGCCGGTAATTGTGATGTCGCCAGTTGTGGAGTTGTGAGAAACGCCAGACATAGTTGGATTTTTTATTGGGCTTATATGTGCAACCTCACAACAATTATATTCTGTACCAATTGTGTAAGCAGAATAATCAGCTTGATCAACTTGATCGGGTAAAGTGTAAACTATTGGTGCTGAATTATGAGAATTATAGATAAAATCGTTTCTTACTGCATTGTGCGTGCCAATATTATGTATTCCATAATTTCCAGAAATTGGATTAATTTCCTGCAATTTTGTTCCATTATCTGTAGAAGCTAAAAGTTCACGCCTATCTAATTCAAGTTGAGAATTTGAAAACATATAAGTGTTAGTAACGGCAGATGATACAATAAGAGAGTTGCCAACTAGTAGAGAGATGTATTTAGACCCTCCTACTTTACTGCAAAAAACATGTTTTCGATTTGGGTAATCAGGATGCTGATAAACCTCAACCCCAGTAAATTGCTCTGTCATTGATCCAGGGTCTCCAAGGTCTATCTCGTGTATTACTTGTGGAACTCCCAGATTATCATCAAAACACCAAATGCGTAAGTTTTTTGCTTCTGGATTAAATCGGTTGATATTCATGTGTGCAGCTGCAAGCACTTTCCCATCTTTTGACATATCTAACTCGCAAAATTCAAAATGATGAGCATTGGGTAATACTGTACGTACTAACAATCTCATTTCTCCGTTCACATAAAAATTTGGACCAAAGTTTGTTAAAGGACCTTTACCAACTACCTGCAATATATGAAAAGTATTGCCACTATGGTTAACAAAATCAGAAATTGCGATTCCACCATGAGTCATTGAACTTCCCTCACTGCATAATACTCCTGATTCTATAATAGTTGGACCATACCAACAAACAAGATTATAACAAACTTTCCAAACATGAGTATTATCATCGTTGTGTTGTTGAATTGGATAAATTATATAGTATAGACAATTGTTTGAAGGCTCTACAGGTACTACAATTATTTCGGCCCCCATTTCATCTGGAGTATTATCATCATCTGTATATAAATCTCCAACAAGAGTTCCATCAGGAGCATATAATTTTGTATCAATTATATGGAATAATAGATTGTCGCTTTCATCATAATACCCGTTTGTTGCTCCACATGCTCCTGGTAAATATGAATTGAGATTGTTCACAGTAATATTTGTACCTGTAAAATCTATTTCCTTTCCGTTTAATGGCCATTTGGGCATTTGAATCGATTGAGCAACAATATTTGTTGTAATAATCATTATTACAACAATAAAAAACAACTTATTAAAATTTTTCATAACTTTGTATTGTATTAAATTATACATTACTGGGTATGAATAAAGAGTGGGTCTATTCGTCAAAACAGTTTACTCTTTTTCTGCCCAGTTTTTTATATTTCTCTTTTTTGCCAGCCTGTCCGCTATTATCAGTATAATTGGCAAAATTAAATGATACATTTACGAACAGGCAAATTTGGTTTTTTAATTAAAATCATATTTATTTACTCATTTACAAATAACAATTTTCTTATATAAGTATGTTCTTTCTGTTTCAATTTTTAATAAATAAATTCCGTTTGGAAAAATTTGAATATCAATGTAATTTACTAAATTATCAATATTTGCGGTACAGACTGTCCTTCCAGATAAATTAATTAATGATGCCTTAGCACCATAAAAACTGTTTGGTAGTTTTATTATCAGCTCATTTGTTGCTGGATTTGGATAAATATCAACTACATTTATAGTTTCAATTGGGTTTTGATTGTAAATTATATATTCGTCGTCATCGGGATAAGGGAAAGTGCTTAATTCAAATACACCATTGCCATTTTCGTTTATTTTATAAAGAAAACTCCCCGCTTTATTGGTGTTGAAATTTTCATATAAACTTGAGCAACTAACCCCGCCATCATTATCAGCAACAACATCCATTTGCGAAAGAGCAAATTGACTACTATCTGCACCAATATATTTTTTCCATATCAGCTCTGCTTTTTTATTAAATTTTGCTAAAAACATATTATTTGTATTTTCTGACTTTGAGTATAATAAAAATGGAACTGTAGCTCCAACAATAAAAATATTTGTATCACTATCAACAGATATTTTAGCTAAGCCTCCTTGCCCACCAACGTTAATATTATATTGAAAACGTTCTTCTAATTCTTCGTCAAAAACAATTACAGACAGTCTTTCTTTTTTATCGCCTTCATAAACCAATGTGTCTGCAGTATAGGCAACTATTGCTACATCATTATTCCATAAAGATTTCACATCGTAAAAAATGGAAACATTCTTTAAAAAATTCCAAGATCTTCTTTTTTGCAACTCACCATTTGCATCAAAAACACCTATAAACCCAAGGCGATCTACTGGTGCAGCATTATTCCCTACAATTCTTTGTCTGGCTAATTCTCCGGCAGCAACAATATTTCCATTATCAGTTTTTGTTACACCAAAAAAATTTCCAAACATTAGCATATGTACATTATTTGTACAATCATTCCATTCCCAAAGCAAATTGCCATCTGTATCAATTGCAAATAACCATGGCATACCCCAAAAATAGATTTCTCTTTCTGGACAGTAGTTCTCTGCACCAGCTACTATTAACATATTGCTGTCATAAGCAATAATGTCGTAAACAGATTCGGCACTAAATGAGCTGTCTGTTTCATGCATTGGCATTGTTCCATAAGCTTTGCCCCATATATAATCTCCATCGGAATTATATTTTGCAACAAATCCATTTTGAACATTCCATAATGTAGGGAAATATAGTTTGGTATAATATCCTGCCAAATAATAATTATTGTCGTTGTCAATACAAACGGAAGTAGAAATAGCTTCTGGAAATTCTTCTTCATCAAGAACTCTATGCCACTCAATATCACCATATTTGTTCAATTTTAAAATTGATGTACGATGATCAAACGATTGATATTGATTATAGGCTACAATATATCCATCGTCAGATGTCTTTTCAATTGATACAAGCTCCTCTGAAGTCCAGCCAGGGTAAATATCATAAGTTCTTGTAAACGGTTCTACTTGTGCTTTACAAAAAACACTTGTAAAGAATAGTAATGCAATTATTAGTAATGTTTTTTCCATAATTCCTCCTTTTATTATATTATTCAGCTACTATTTTCTTAAATTTTTATCGTCAAAAAGAATTTTCTGTCTTTTCTCTCCAAATAAATTCTCAATCTTCGCACAAAACAATATTATAATCTATATTTCAAAAAATGCTTTTTAACGCTCTGTATAGTTTGCAATAGCCACAACTTATACGTACCCCCCCCCTCCGAACGACAAACAACACATTGAGTTATACAATAC
>JAQVOR010000004.1 GCA_028702535.1 Bacteroidales bacterium | reverse complement strand
TTTTGAGTTTGATGATGTGTCTTTGTTGTACCAAAACCTACAAATTTTGCACTTTTTCATCAAATTTAAACTTTTTGAGCATAGGATTCCTTAGCTCATAAAATATGAAGCAAATTAAAAACATAAAGCAATTACTGTAATTTTAATAATAGAAGATTTGGCAGATTATTGCTGGGTGAACGTATGCGGGGTAATTCTTTGATTTTACGCATGGTTCCTTTCTTACAAAACGGACATTGACAAACATTATAACCTGTAACTCTCATGATAACCTGCTGAGCTGTTTCCTTTGGTTTAGCCTTTTTCTGGATTGTTTCTATTGTTACAGGTACAAATTGTAGATTAAGATTGTTCTAGCCCCCCAAATAATCAGACAAGATTATAGTAAAATCAATAGGACGATTTTATGAATCTGACCAAAATATTAAGATCAATCAGTTTTTTGTAGAGATTTTTCCAAATCCAGTAAGTGATTTTCTGCAAATAAGTTTGTCAGAGTTTGATAAAAACTCGTTTGTGAAAATTATTAATACACAGGGGCAAAGTGGTAATGGTAGAGCAATTGTTTTCAGATAAAATAAGTTTGGATATAAGTGCCTTAGCAACAGGGAGTTATGTTGCGATAGTGTATTGTGGAAAGAGAATCGGGAATTTAAGGTTTGGAAAATATAAGAGAATTATAAAATTACATAATACAACCAACTTTAGGAGAGCTCTCCACAGTTAATCTTATTAATTTACATTCTTTATCTCGTTAATAGCTTTCCTTTTGAAATATTATTCGATAATTTTGTGTCCTTTACAATAATTTCTCCACCTCTAATAATAGTTTCAGCCTGTCCTTTAATTTTAAAGCCTTCAAAAATATTACAATCACAGTTCTGGTGATGAGTTTTAGATGAAATAGTTCTTTCGGTTTTAGGATTCCAAATTACAATATCAGCGTCAGCTCCTTTTGTGATAATTCCTTTTTTTGGAAATAGCCCAAAGGTTTTTGCAACTTGTGTAGATGTAATATCAACCAGTTTGTTAATGCTGATTTTATTTGTTAGTACACCAAAAGTAAATAATAGTTCTATTCTGTGTTCAACACCTCCTGCTCCGTTTGGGATTTTTGTAAAATCATTTAGTCCGATCTTTTTCTGACTAAAATTAAATGGGCAATGGTCTGTTCCTAATGTTTGTATTGTATTTTGATTAATTGCATTCCAAAGTGCATCTTGGTCAGATTTCTTGCGTAATGGTGGGCTTAATACAAATGCTGCAGTTTTGTCGAACGAGCCAGAGTATTTAGAATCGTCTAATAGCAAGTAATGTGGGCATGTTTCTGCATAAACAGTTTGTCCTTTGTCTTGTGCTTTCTTTATCAGATTTAAGGATAATTCAGATGAAACATGAACAATATATATCGGACAATTGTGTTTTGCAGCAAATTTAATAGCTTTTTCTACTGCTTTGGCTTCTTTTTCGGCAGGGCGGGAGACAGGATGAAATTCTACGCTTGTTTTGTTTTGAGAAATGAGTTTATTTCTTGATTCTTCAATTTCGTCACCTAATTCGCAGTGAATTGTAACTAAGCCACCTATTTTTCCTACTGTTTGCAAAACTTGTTTGAATTCCTTATCATTTAAACCGACAGTGTTTTTATAAGCCAAATAAACTTTAAAAGACGGAAAGCCTTTTGTAAAGCAATCTTGTATTTCTGATTTGGTTGAATTACGCCATTCAACTGGGCTTACGTGAAAACTGTAATTTGTGATTGTATCTTTTGCTTCGTCAATTCTTTTTTGTAGTGCATCTGTCAGTGATTGACCTCTTGTCGGAGTAACAAAATCTATAAGTGTTGTTGTTCCGCCAAATATTGCAGCTTTGCTACCTGTGTAAAAGCTGTCCGATGAAGGTCCGGCAGGAGTTGGCAATTGCATGTGTACATGAGGGTCAATTCCTCCAGGAATTACATATTTGTCTTTTGCATCAATTATTTTGTACTCGTCAGATGTTGGAATATTACTTGCAATTTTAAGAATTTTTTTATCAATAATTAGAATGTCTGCGATTATAGATTTATCTGCATTTACAAGTGTTCCGTTTTTGATAAGAATTTTCATATCGAATTTAGTTTTTAAACAAAATTATAAATAATGACTGTTTTAAACACGAGAACCTTTAGCTCACCTGATGTGCTGCGATGTGCTAAGCCTGCCGAAGTAAGCCTGCCGAAGTAAGCAAAGCGAGTAATAACGCAGCTATCGGACATTATGGGCGAACACTACTTATGCAATTTTCTTTTCATACATCCCCTTTTGATTTTTATTAAATCCAAGTTTTTCTAAATATGTAATATATTGTTTACTGTTGCCATCAGTAATAATCTTAGTGATACCACTCTCAATAAATTTATTTATAATCCTCTTATAAATATATTTGCCGTTTTTGAAGTCTCGATATTCAGGTATAACATAATCAAGACCAACGCATAAAGTATTTACATCTATTTTATGTGCGAGAAATATTCCCGTAACTAACATATCTCGTAAAACAAAAAAACTTATTGTATTTACTTCAGGTTTATAGTTGAACTCTGGGAAAAAAAACTGAATTTCTTTGTTGTGAAAAGATAGAAACCTTAGCAGATAACGATTATCTGAACGTATTTCAAGAGTTTCAAATTTTTCATTTTTGGAGTAAATTTTTACAAGATAATAAATATCAGCAGCCATAATAAACGAGTTTAATATTCCAACAGGTATAGCACCAAATACAAATCCGTAACCAGCCATTATTGTTGCTCCTACAAGATTTACCCATCTAAACTTTACGATAGAGTTTAGCGTCATGGATATTGCTATAATAATTGAGGATACGTAACCTATGATTTGAATTATCGAAAATTCCATATTAATATTTTTTTATTTGAGTGCAAAATTAACAAAAATTAGTGGAGATTGTTTTTATGTTGTATAATTTGCAACTGTGATATCAACTTAATTACAAAATGCTGTATTGGATGTTTTGGTTTATCTCAGACCTAACAGTAAACAGCGATGATGTGTCATAATAATTACTTAATATTTCAAAACCTAGATTGAGCGACTTGTGGTGCGATGTGCTGGTGGAGTCGAAGCTTCGATTACACTATTTGTCTGTTAATATCATTGTGAATTGTTTTTTTATTACATTGTTTTAAAATTAAAAAAAAAGTATCATCTTTGTAAACCATAAAAAAAGATAGAAATGACGGGAAAAATACTGATTCTGGATTTTGGTTCACAGTACACGCAATTAATTGCAAGGCAGGTTAGAGAGTTAAACGTTTATTGCGAGATTTTTCCTTACAATAAAATGCCCGAACTTGACAAAAACATAAAAGGAGTAATTCTTAGTGGTAGTCCGTTTTCGGTAAGGGATAAAAATGCTCTTAAAATTGATTTAACAAAGATTAGATTGAATTTTCCTTTATTGGGGATTTGTTATGGGGCTCAGTATATGTCTCATTTTTATGGTGGAGAGGTCGCACCCTCCGAAACAAGGGAATATGGTCGGGCAAACCTAAGTTTTGTCAATGCCGATAATCAGTTATTAAAAGACTTAAGTTTAAACTCTCAAGTTTGGATGTCTCATGGAGATACGATTGTAAATATTCCAGACAATTATAATATTATTGCTTCAACTCATGATGTTAAAGTTGCTGCATATCAGATAATGGGAGAAAAAACTTGGGGAATACAGTTCCACCCAGAAGTTTCTCACTCAATCGAAGGCAAAACCTTGCTGAAGAATTTTGTAGTAGATATTTGTAAATGCAGACAGGATTGGACACCTGATTCGTTTATCGACAGTACAATAGATGACTTAAAACAAAAAATCGGAAAAGATAAAGTTGTTTTAGGTCTTTCGGGTGGGGTTGATAGTACTGTGGCGGCAGTATTGCTACATAAAGCTGTTGGCAAACAATTAACCTGTATTTTTGTTGATAACGGTCTTTTACGCAAAAATGAATTTAATACCGTTTTAGATTCATACAAAGGAATGGGATTAAATGTTATTGGGATTGACGCAAAAAATGAGTTTTATTCACAACTTGCAGGAGTTAGCGATCCCGAAACTAAAAGAAAAATCACAGGTCGAGTTTTTATCGAAATATTTGATGCCGAAGCTCATAAAATTGAGAATGTCGTATGGCTTGCCCAAGGAACTATTTATCCTGATGTTATCGAATCAGTTTCGATTAAAGGCCCTTCGGCAACAATAAAGTCGCATCATAATGTTGGTGGATTACCCGATTTTATGAAACTTAAAATTGTTGAACCTCTATACCTCTTGTTTAAAGATGAAGTTAGAAATGTTGGAAAAGCCCTCGAAATTTCTCATAATATCTTGGGCAGACACCCTTTTCCAGGGCCGGGACTTGGAATTAGAATACTTAGCGATATAACTCCCGAAAAAGTGAGAATATTACAAGAAGTTGATGATATCTTTATCGCAGGTTTAAAAGAATGGAAACTTTACGATGAGGTTTGGCAAGCAGGGGCTATGTTATTGCCAGTACAGTCGGTTGGTGTTATGGGCGACGAAAGAACTTACGAAAATGTGGTGGCACTCAGAGCTGTTCAATCAACAGACGGTATGACCGCCGATTGGGTGCATCTTCCTTATGAGTTTCTTGCCAAAATGTCAAACAATATTATTAATAAAGTTAGAGGTGTAAACAGAGTTGTGTATGATATCAGCTCGAAGCCACCCGCAACTATTGAATGGGAGTAATATTAAAACCTGATGTTCTTTTATAAAAAACTCGAAAGCATCGAGAAAAAAGCTTTTAAATTACATTTTATCTATAGTATAATAGAGGGAATTGTTATTGGAGTAACTTTGCTAAATGAGTTTGTTTTTCTTCGCAGTTTAAAAGGTTCAGAGTTCCTCACTGGCATTCTTTTTTTCGGAAGCGTGATTGTTTATCTTAGCCTTATTTTCTTTAATGAACTAATTCGTCGTAGTAACAATAAAAAAAAACTAATACGAATTACAGCTCTTATTACAAGGCTACCATTATTGGTGTTCGTGTTTTTTCCTAATCAGTTGAATGGCCAAGGTAATTTGATAATCCATTTAGGCTTTATTTTGATTTTCTTTTTTTACTTCTTAGGGACAACAATCACTTTGCCAACCATAAATCTATTATTAAAGGATAGCTATAAAAATAATAATTTTGGAAAACTATATGGCTATAGTGCAACAGCAAATAAATTATCCGTTTTAATTGGAACTTTTGTTTTCGGACAAATGCTTTATCAAAACTATTTTGTTTTTCGGCTTGTCTATCCCTCAATTGGCATATTAAGTATTGTTGCATTATTTACGCTATCGACTATCCCATTTAAACAAACTACTATTATTATCAAGAATAAATTTGCAACATCATTAAAGAACTCTTTAAAAAGGATGTATTCTATTTTAGTAAATGATAAAGCATTTTTTCATTTTGAACTGGCTTTTTTCGCTTATGGTATTGCATTTATGATTACTTCTCCAGTAATTACATTCTTTTTCGAGTCATATATGAAGTTAAGTTATGCTGGGATATCAACGTATAAGGCAGCAGCAGGGATAATTACTGTAATAGCTTTACCTTTGTTAGGTATTCTTAGCGACAAAATTGACCCACGACGATTTGGGATAATTAATTTTAGTGCAATGTTAGTTTATGTGTTGTTTATTATGATAACAGAGTATATACAACAATATACAATTGTTGGCAATATCGAAATTTATTATACTCTTGTTGTTGCATTTTTTGCTTTCGGTATTTTTAATGCTGCCGGAGCATTGTCATGGAACATAGGCTCTTCTTTTTTTAGTAAAAATGCAAACGATTCAGCTGATTATCAGTCAGTTCATATCTCGCTTACCGGCATACGTGCGCTAATGGCTCCTATGGGAGTTTTAATTTACACAATTATAGGATATAAATATACTTTTGGAATTTCAATATTTTTTCTAATTTTAGCAATTCTAATTTTAATAATTTCAACAAGAAAAAAACAATAGTATAATGACAAAGAACGAATTTAAATATAAAGATGCTTTAAGCGAATTAGAAGACATACTGCACGAGATAGAAAACGGAGAACCCGACCTTGATAGCCTAAGCGAAAAAGTTAAAAGAGCTACTTTTCTGATAAAAGAATGTAAAACAAGATTGAGAAAGACATCAGAAGAAATAGATAGTATTCTCGAAGATTGGGAAAGCGGAGAATAAAAATTAAATTATGTCAGGTTTAAATAATATATCATTAGAACTTAGTATTTCATCAGAAATTTATAACTTTGTCAGTTAAAACAATTCGTAAAATTTATTTAAAAAAATGGGACTTAACAAAATAATTGGTAGTATATTCGGTTCGAAAGCAGATAGAGATATGAAACTTGTCCAGCCTTATCTGGAAAAAGTATTAGCTGTAGAGCCTGAGATTATCATTTTAAGCAATGATGGACTTCGAGAAAGAGCGGATAATCTAAAATTCGGAATAAAGGAATTTATAAAAGAGGACCAGAACGAAATAAATCAGCTTAAAGAAAAAGCAGAATCATTAGATATTTGGGAACGCGAAGATATTTTTAATGAAATTGATAAAATTGAAGAAAAGATAGATGAGAAATTAGAAGGTCATTTATTGTCAATTTTGCCTGAAGCCTTTGCCATTGTTAAAGATACAGCACGTCGTTTTAAAGAAAATCAAGAGATAGAAGTTACAGCATCCGAATTTGACCGTTATTTGGCAACTTCACATGATTTTGTCGATATTAAAGGCGATAAAGCTAGTTGGAAAAACTCTTGGGTTGCAGGAGGAAATAAAATTGTTTGGGATATGGTACATTATGATGTCCAAATAATTGGTGGTGTGGCTCTTCATCAAGGAAAAATTGCCGAGATGGCAACTGGTGAAGGAAAAACTCTTGTGGCAACATTTCCTGTTTTCCTTAATGCTCTTACAGGTAGAGGAGTGCATCTTGTTACTGTAAACGATTATCTTGCAAAACGTGATACAGAGTGGATGGGACCTATATATATGTTTCATGGACTCTCGGTTGATTGTGTAGATAAACATGAACCAAATAGCGACAACCGTCGTAAAGCTTATGCAGCTGATATTACATTTGGTACTAATAATGAATTCGGGTTTGATTATCTAAGAGATAATATGGCGTTAAGCCCTACGGATCTTGTGCAACGTAAACACAATTATGCAATTGTTGATGAGGTCGACTCAGTTTTAATAGATGATGCCAGAACTCCACTTATTATCTCAGGCCCAACTCCAAAAGGCGAAGATCAACTATTTGACGAGCTAAAACCACAAGTCCAAAAATTGGTAAATGCTCAAAAAACTCTTTTTAATACAATCTTTGCTGATGCAAAAAAATTACTCGCAAGCGGAAATGAAAAAGATGGCGGATTCAAATTGCTACAATCATATAAAGCTTTGCCAAAAACAAAACCACTAATAAAGTTTTTAAGTGAGCAAGGAATGAAAGCTTTACTCCAAAAAACCGAAAATCAGTACATGGCCGATAATAATAAAAACATGCATCTCGTTACAGATGAATTGTTTTTCGTTATTGATGAGAGACTTAATTCTATTGAACCTACCGATAGAGGTTTTGATTTATTGACAAGTTCGGCTGACGACTCTAACTTTTTTGTGTTGCCAGATATCTCTGTAGAACTTACAAAAGTTGATAACTCGCAAGTCTCGGATAATGATAAACTGAAACAAAAAGACCAAATAATTAGCGATTATTCTATCAAATCAGAACGTATTCATACTGTTAATCAGCTACTAAAAGCATATACCCTTTTCGAAATAGATGTGGAATATGTTGTAATTGACAATAAGGTAAAAATTGTTGATGAGCAAACTGGACGTATAATGGAAGGTCGTCGATACTCTGACGGATTGCATCAGGCTATTGAGGCTAAAGAAAATGTGAAGATTGAAGCTGCTACTCAAACTTATGCAACCATTACTCTGCAAAATTATTTTAGAATGTATCACAAACTCGCTGGTATGACTGGTACTGCCGAAACAGAAGCTGGCGAATTCTGGGATATTTATAAACTAGATGTAATGGTAATTCCTACAAACCGTCCAATAACAAGAGGCGATTTTGAAGATCTTGTTTATAAAACAACCCGAGAAAAGTATTCAGCAGTTATAAATGAAGTTGAAAAATTAATCAAAGTCGGACGCCCAGTTTTGGTTGGGACAACATCAGTTGAAGTGTCAGAGTTATTAAGCAAAATTCTTGCTCGTAAAGGGATTAAACATAACGTTCTTAATGCAAAATTGCATAAAAAAGAAGCCGATATTGTTGTAGAAGCCGGATATTCTAGTAATGTTACAATTGCAACTAATATGGCTGGTCGTGGTACCGACATTAAATTAAGCGATACAGTTAAAGCTGCTGGTGGTCTAGCAATTGTGGGTACAGAAAGGCATGAATCTAGACGAGTTGACAGGCAGTTGAGAGGTCGTGCTGGACGTCAAGGAGACCCCGGATCCTCCCAATTCTTTGTGTCGCTCGAAGATGATCTTATGAGATTGTTTGGCTCGGATAGAATAGCTAAAATGATGGACAGAATGGGATTAAAAGATGGTGAGGTAATTCAACATTCTATGATCTCAAAATCTATTGAAAGAGCACAAAAAAAAGTAGAAGAAAACAACTTTGGCGTTCGTAAACGATTGTTAGAATATGACGACGTAATGAATTCCCAACGTACTGTAATTTATAAAAAAAGACGTAACGCATTAGATGGTGAAAGACTTGGTGCAGATATCGCAAATATGATATATGACTTGTGTGTGAGTTTTGCAGAGGAGTATTATGGATTTCTTGATTATGATGAGTTGAAATTGGAAACTTATAGAATACTATCTATCCAACTTAATTTATCAGAACAAGAATATGCCGCCCTTTCAAATACCGAATTTGTCGAATATTTGTATGAAAATTTAAGAGAAACACATAAACGAAAATCGGAGACAATTGCAAACCAAGCATATCCTGTTATTAAAACAGTTTATGAAAATAATGCTAGCCAATATGAAAATATTCTAGTACCGGTGTCGGATGGCAAAAAAGTTTATAATGTTGTTGTTAATCTCGAAAAAACTTATAACACCCAAGGTGCAGAAATTGTAGTCGCATATAATAAAACGGTAGTATTAAAAACTATTGACGATTTCTGGAAAGAACATCTTCGCGAGATGGACGACTTGAGACAATCTGTGCAATCGGCTTCTTATGAACAAAAAGACCCATTATTAATTTATAAATTGGAATCCTTTAATTTGTTTAAGACCATGTTGGATAAAATTAATAAATTGGTCGTTGTAACTTTGATGAAAGGATATATACCTGTTGAAAATGCCGAGCAAGTGAAAGAGGCTAGAGTAAAATCAAAACTCGATTTAAGTAAAATGAAAACTGGTCGTGAAGATCCAGGATACAACGACCCGAGCAAAGGGAAATCTAAATCAGAACCAGTACGAGTTGAGAAAAAAGTAGGAAGAAATGACCCATGCCCTTGTGGTAGCGGAAAAAAATACAAACATTGCCATGGATTAAACGAATAAGTAACAAAATAATATTTTATGAGGCAATTGTTGATAAAATAAAAATATAAATTGCAAAAAAATTATTACTTTTGCTAAGAATATTACATTATAGGTAATTGATTACTAAATAAATGAAAATTATAAATGAAATCCTAAATACAAATAGCTATGAATAAAAAACTTTTATTTCTTGTTTTATTCTGCATGATGTTTTCTGTAATTTTTGCACAGCAAACAAAAACAGATACTTCGCAGATAGTGATACCGATAAAAATCGGTTTCGAAGGAGATGCCGCTATTGATGATACTACAAGTACCTTGATAGTTGCTGATGATCAACAGGCTAATATTGCTTACAATGATGGAGTGCAGTTTTATCAGCAAAACCAATTTGATGCCTCAATACAGAGTTTTACACAAGCATTGAAATTAAATCCAGAATTAACAAAAGCATTTTATGGAAGAGGAACTACTTATATTCAAAAAAAAGAATATCAAAAAGCCCTTGACGATTTAACAAAATATGGCGAAAAATTTAAAGATGATGCTAATGTTGTGTATCTTAAAGGTTATTGTGCTTATTATCTTGAGCAAAATGACCAAGCAGTTGAGGCGTTTAACAAAGCAATGGATATGGGGTACGAAGATGTAAACATGCATTATTTTATGGGAGTAATGAAATTTAATGAAGGTAAATATGAAGAGGCTATTCCCCACTTTAATAAGGCTATCAATATTGACCCAAATCATTATTTCTCTTATAATGACAGAGGCTCAGCAAACCGAATGTTAGAAAAATATGATGATGCAATTGCTGATTATAATAAAGCTATCGAAATTAATGCTGATATTGCTCTTCTATATAATAATGTAGGAAGTGCAAAAAGACTGAAAAAAGATTATGATGGAGCCGTAAAAGCTTATGATAAGGCGTTATCTAAAGATTCAGAATACCATATTGCAAAAAACAATAAAGCAATTACACTTTATGAATCTGGTAAATACGAAGAAGCTATTGAAGTTTTTCGAGATGTGCTAAAACTTAAAAAAGACTATGCGTACGCATATAATAATATAGGTCTGTGTTATTATAAATTAAAAGATTACGACTCTGCAATAGAAGCTTTTACCACTGCAATCTCCATGGATTCAGAATATGCTTATGCATATATTCACAGGGGGTCTGCAAAAGAAATGCTTAGAAAAATGGAAGGAGCATGCGATGACTGGAAAAAGGCAAAAGAGCTTGGTCTTGATGTTGCAGAAGAGTATTGTTCAGTTTGTATTGAGTATAAAAAATAAATTTAGAAATTATGAAAAACCAATATATTTTAATAGTTACATTGACACTAATCTTGAGTTTTGCGTTTTATATTTCCGAAGCACAGGTGTCTGTCGAAATCAATAAAAAAGAATTTAAACAAGGGAAAAATGGCTTTAAAGATGCTATGTCATCTGTTAAATATGCTGATGAGTTCTACGCAAAAGGACAGCCAGGAGCATACCGAATGGCCTTAACTGAATATCTAAAAGCGTATTCGTATAATCAACATTATCCTGAATTAAATTATAAAATTGGAGCCTGTTATTTGTATTCAACCGAAAAAGCTAAAGCAATTGATTTTCTTGATAATGCTTATAAGGCAAAGCCAGGAGTCGCTGAGGATATTTTTTATCTCTTAGGTTGGGCAAATCAATTAGCATATAATTTTGATGAAGCAATTGATTTTTTTAGAAAATATAAAAATGCTCAACCACAAGAAAAATCAAAAAAGAAAAGTGATGTCGCCGCAGTTTATGATGTGGACAAAAAATTAAGCGAATGTGAAGTTGGTAAAAAACTTCTTGCAAAACCAATAAGAGTGTTTATTGACAATCTTGGACCCGCAATAAATTCAAAATATCCAGATTATGGACCAGTAATTACTACTGATGAATCGCTCATTGTGTTTACTTCGCGCCGCGAAGGTAGTACAGGCGGAGAGATTGATCCTAACGACCTTTTGTATTATGAAGATTTGTATATTGCTTATTATAATGAAGAGAAAAAAGATTGGTCACAAGCAATAAATATGAGAACTCTTAATACTGAAGGGCACGATGCATCGGTTGGGTTGTCGCCTGATGGTCAGATACTTTATACATATAAAGGCGTTCCAGATGGTACACTTTTCGAAAGTAAACTAGAAGGAGATAGTTGGAGTAAACCGAGAGAAATGAGTAAAAATATCAATACTAAATTTCACGAGACCTCTGCATCTATTTCGTATGACGCTAAACAACTTTATTTTGTCTCTGATCGTGATAGAGATGAATTCGGAAATAAATCTTATGGTGGTAAAGATATCTTTGTTAGTCAAAAACTAGACAATGGAAAATGGGGACCTGCAAAAAACGTTGGAGCTCCTATTAATACTAAATACGATGAAGAAGGTGTTTTTATGCACCCTGATGGGGTAACTATGTATTTCTGTTCAAAACGAGAAGGCTCGATGGGAGGATATGATATTTTTTATTCTGAAAATGATGGTGCTGGTAATTGGGGCGAACCTGTAAATATCGGATATCCAGTAAATACTCCTGATGATGATGTGTTTTTTGTTGTTGCTGGTAATGCCAGATATGCTTATTATTCAAGTGCTAGGGAAGATGGCTATGGCTTACAAGACCTATATAGAATAACTTTTTTAGGACCAGAAAAAATGATGGTGGTAGGTAGCGAAGATATCTTAATTGCAAGCTCAACCGCTACTATCCAACAAAAAGTAGAACAAGAAATTGTTGAAGTTAAAAAAGTACGTCTTACAATTATGAAAGGTACTGTAACTGATGCCTTGAGCGATGCTCCAATTGAGGCAAGCATCGAAATTGTTGATAATGACAAAAATGAATTGATAACAACTATTAATTCAAATAGTAAGTCTGGTAAGTATTTGGTAAGTTTACCTTCTGGTAAAAATTACGGTATTGCTGTTAAAGCTGATGGATATTTATTCTATAGTGAAAATATTAATATCCCCGAAGCTACTGCTTACCAAGAGGTAACTAAAGACGTTGTTTTAAGTAAAATAGGAATAGGCTCAAAAATCGTTCTTAAAAATATTTTCTTCGATTATGGAAAAGAAACACTTCGAGAAACTTCGTTTGCTGAACTTGAACGTTTAGTTACATTGCTTAATTCTTATCCTGATATGACTATTGAAATTGGCGGACATACCGATAGCCACGGTGGACTACAGTTTAATACTCAATTATCAGAAGCTCGTGCAAAATCTGTTGTAGATTATCTAGTTGATAAAGGAATTAGCAAAATAAGACTTGCCTATAAAGGTTATGCTTATTTGCAACCTATTGCTACAAACGATACTGACGAAGGAAGACAACAAAATAGACGTGTTGAGTTTAAAGTTGTTAGTATTAAATAAAATATTAAAAGTATATGCTGTTATTGGATGCAAAAGTCCTTAGCAGCATATATGTTTAAATCTACAAGTAAACGTTTTATTATGAAGAATTTTGTGTTGTTTTGTATTTCAATTGTCATTTTTTCTGCTGGATATTCACAGAAAGATATCGGTTTTACAAAAGGAAACTTTCCAAATCAGTCAAATGAACTCTCGATAGCAAAAAAACAAATTAAAAATGCTAACATCTTGGTTTATAATGAAACAAATAAAATTGAGGAAGGACTAGAACTTTACATGAAAGCTTACGAGTTTAATCCAAATAACTCGGATCTCAATTTTAAGATTGGGTATTGTTATTACAATACTACTCAAAAATATGATTGCTTAGAATATTTCCAAAAAGCTTACAATCTTAACCAAAAGGTTGATAAAAAAATCAATTATTATCTTGCACGAGCTTATCATTTGAATTACAGATTTGATGAGGCTATAAAGTTTTATTCCGAATATGTTTCAGAACTTAAAAGTAAAGAAGAGGTTGATGATATAAACAAGTTCATTACAGAATGTCGCAATGGGAAAGAAATATTAAAAGATACTACAAAAGTTGAAATTAGGAATCTCGGCGAAAATATAAACACAGAGTATCGCGAATACGGCCCTATGATTACATCCGATGGCTCAAAATTGTATTTCACTTCTCGTCGTAAAGGAACAACTGGCGGAAAAATTGCTGATGATGGAATGTACTATGAAGATATTTATGAATCTACGAAAACTGAAACCGGTTGGACAAAAGCACGAAGTGTAGGTTCTCCCTTAAACTCAAAATTGCATGATGCTGTTGTAGGATTATCTCCCGATGGGCAAAGTTTATTTGTTTATGTAGATCAAAATGGTGGCGATTTGTATGTTTCAAAACTGAAAGGTAGCAGATGGTCAAAACCAGTGTCTATTTCAGATAAAATTAATACGAAATTTCACGAATCTTCTGCATGTATTTCTTATGACAATAAAACCTTGTATTTTATTTCTGATAACCCTGAACTCTCTTATGGTGGTCGAGATATTTTTTATTCTACACTTGATAAAGACGGAAATTGGTCTGCACCAACAAATATAGGACCTGTTGTTAATACAAAATATGATGAGGTTGACTTGTTTTTACATCCTGACGGGCGTACAGTATATTTTAGCTCAAAAGGGCACAACACAATGGGAGGTTTTGATATTTTTAAAACAACAAAAGATAAAGACGGAAATTGGTCAACTCCTGTAAACCTTGGATATCCAATTAACACTCCGCTTGACGATGCTTTTTTTGTAACAACAGCTAGCGGAAAAACCGCTTATTTTGCCTCTGTTAGGCCCGAAGGAATGGGATTACACGATATATATGAGTTGAGATTCCCCGAAGATGAAGCAACAACTCCAGAAGAAGACAAAGTTTACCTAACTCTTGTTAAAGGAAAT
Source organism: Bacteroidales bacterium (assembly GCA_028702535.1). Taxonomy (GTDB): domain Bacteria; phylum Bacteroidota; class Bacteroidia; order Bacteroidales; family ML635J-15; genus Bact-19. The sequence goes on along the minus strand of JAQVOR010000004.1, from coordinate 40,191 downwards.
GTTACCGATAAAGTAACTTCTTTCCCATTAGAAGCAATTGTCGAAATAATTGATAATAATGCAAATGAAGTTGTAGCAACTTTTGTTACAAATAGTCATTCTGGGTCTTTTATTGTAAACTTACCCTCTGGTAAAAACTATGGCTTAAACGTAAATAAAGAAGGATACCTTTTCCATTCAGAAAATTTTAATCTTGCCGACACATCTGCTTATCAAGAAATAACTATTGATATCGAACTACAAAGAATCGAAGTAGGAACAACAATTGTCTTAAAAAATATTTTCTTCGATTACGATAAGGCTACACTTAGACCAGAATCATCCGCAGAGTTAGACAGACTTGTAAATATTCTTGTTAAACAGCCAAAACTAAAAATCGAAATTTCTGGACATACTGATAATAAAGGAGGTTTGATATATAATAAAGAATTGTCTAAATCTAGAGCCAAAACAGTTGTCGATTATTTTATCGAAAAAGGAATTGCAGAAGACAGACTAACTTTTGAGGGATATGCGTTTGAAAAACCAATTTCAACTAACGATACTGATGAAGGACGACAACTTAACAGAAGAGTGGAGTTTAAAGTATTGAGCAACGATTAAATTTATTTCTAATTGTACTCAGAGTATTTGTAAGCATAAAGTTTGATTTCTCCTTTACTAGAGAGTATAAATGTTAAGCTTTCAGAGGACATTATACCGTTTTTATTATTAACAATAAGCTGTATATCATACGCTTTTCTTCCTGAGATATTATGCTCTTCATAATTTCTAATTTCATGCTCTTGGGGCACACCATAATGCTCATTCCTATTTATAAACGATGTTTTAATTGTGTTTTCGTCAACTTCTGTAAAAACTAATTTGTCAATTGAATTTAAAATGCTTTTATAGTTTTTATCCGAAAGATTATTGTAAAACACTTTAAGCTCTTTTTGAATATCATAGTTTACATCTGAGGACTCATCTTTAATAGCATCAAGCAGATTATCTTTTACTGCTTTTATGAATGCAAATTTATAACCTTCTGATCTGCAACTCAAAGTAATTTCATTTTTATAATTACCATTGGGATTTATTGCATTGATGGTCATTATTACTACTGGAATATTCTCAAGCATTTCGGATGATATGTTTTCAACTTCAAAATTAGTGATTCCTCTTATTTTGGCTGCCTCTTTTTCAAAACCGATTTTGATTTTTTCTAAGCCAAGTCGTGTAATTACTTCTGTATCAATAATAGGTAAAATATCGTCAAATTTGTTCTTATTAATTAATCTGTAAATCTCTGTAAGAAAAATATTTATTTGCGATGCAGTATCATTTGCTTTTTCGAGTGAAACATAAGGAAGATTACTATACTCGTAAATTTCAATTTTAAAATTATTCTCATCATCTAAAAACGCTATGTTTTCAAAATGATAAGTCCCTTCCAGTGTAAAACATTTTGTGTGAAATACTATTAAATCTCCTATATTCTGGTCATTTCTTTTGGTTTGATACAATATTTCATGCTGAACAGTCAAACCATTTGTTTTATTCCGACTTTTAAGTCCAGTTTTAAGTGCCTCAGCACCAGGATATGATAAAAGAGTAGAGCTAAAATAGTTTAAACATTCCTCATATTTCTCATCGCTAAGTAATTTATAAAACTCAGTTAATTTTGTTTTTGTTGTTGCTGCACTTCGATTTTCTTTTTTAAGATCATATCCATTATTTACTGGACTAGAACATGAAATTACAAAAAATGCACTCAATATTATTGCTAAAAGAAGATATAAACTCTTATTCATACAGATTTTTTTAATCATTATCAGCAAAGTTAGAATAAATGTGAGGTTTTAGCAAGTTTTAGTATTAAAGAAAACTGGAATGCGAATAATTTGCTTAAAATATTAGAATCAAAGTATGCGTTTGCCCTGATTAATGAGACGGGAGCAAAATAGTATTTCTGAAATCTCACTATTGTATAATTCGAGGTTTGATTTTTATCGGACAATAATATTTTTCAATTTAAAATTGTGGTTTTGTATAATTTATGAGTTTCTCTGCAACTATTCCTGTTAGATTTTAGTTTATTTGTCAACGTAACTAAAGGGTTTTAAAATTTACATTTTGTATTTAATTTGCAATAATTAATTTTATGATAAAAAAAACATTTTTATTCCTATTTATTTTTGTTTATTCAAGTTTTTTTATGATTGCTCAGGATGATGAATCGTGGCACTGCTTAACTGATGAAATATATCGAGAAATATTGCAAACAAATCCTGATGCTTTAAAAGAAAGAGCAAAATTGCAGAACTTTGTTGAAAATTATGTTCAAAATATACAAAAATCTGATGAAACATATATCGTTCCTGTAGTTTTTCATGTAGTTCATTATTATGGTATAGAGAATATTACTTATCAGCAAATTGAGAGTGCGATTGATTTTATGAATAAGGATTTTAATCTTTTGAGAGCTGACACCTCTGGTATAGTTGAGACATTTAGGCCAATAGCTGCAGATTGTAATATTGAGTTTAGATTAGCACGGAAAGACCCTTATGGTAATTGTACAATGGGAGTAACTCGTACAGTATCAGAAACTACTTTTGCTGGAGGAGAGCAAGCTAAAGAGGCTGCCCCAACTTGGCCTCCTGAAAATTATCTCAATATTTGGGTAGTGAATGCTTTGCCGCATGGTGCTGCTGGTTGGTCATATTATCCAGGTACTGCACCTTATGGTTCTGATGGGGTTATTTTGTTGCATGATTATGTTGGCGTTACTGGAACAAGTTCTATGAGCCACGGTAGTACACTTACACATGAAGTAGGACACTTTCTTAATCTTGCTCACCCATGGGGTTCTACAAATGAACCTGGAATTTTGACAAATTGTGATGTAGATGATGATATTGAAGACACACCAAATACTATTGGACATACAACTTGTGCATTGTCTGCAGTTACTTGTGGATCGCTGGATAATGTACAGAACTTTATGGAATACAGTTATTGCACTAAGATGTTTACCAACGGACAGTCGCAAATGATGAGGGCAGTTCTGAATTCATCAGTAGCAAGCAGAGATAATCTAATTTCAGAAGCAAATCTTATTGCTACTGGTACCAATAACGATTATATTCCTGAAATATGTGTGCCTGTTGCTGATTTTACTGGCAATAAGAAATTAGGCTGTGAAGGTTTTTCAGTTGAATATAATAATTTAACACACGGCACAGATCAAGTTGATGCGTTTAGTTGGTCTTTCGAAGGTGGAATACCCGAAATATCTTATGATGAAAATCCTGTTGTCGTTTATGATGTAAAAGGAGAATATAATGTTGAGCTTACTGTAGCAAATAATGTGAACACGAATATTAAAAATGCTAATAATTATATCAGAGTTTATAATAAGCAAGATGCTTATACATTGCCATATACAGTTTCTTTTGAAACTGATGATTTTCCAAAAATAACTGGAAATGATGATAACGATTTTTATATAGAAAGTAGAGGACAAGAACATTGGAAGCAAACTCCTTATGGAGCTGAAGGTAAAGCAATGCGTATTATAAATAAGAGAAACGAGATAGGAACTAAAAACCGAATTTATCTTCCTAATTTAAGAATTACAGATACTGATAATCAAATTTATGTTAGTTTTAAAGCGGCTTATGGAAAATACGGAACTGCCGATGGAGACAGGCTTAAGATTTATGTTTCAACTTCATGTGGCGATTCACTACGTATTGTAGATATAATATCTGGAACACGGCTTGTATCTTCTTATACATCTTACAATAATACTTATGTGCCCGTGCCCGATGATTGGAAAACTCACAGCTTTGTAATTAAACCTTATGTGTTGAACGGAGAAAACTTGCGATTAATTGTGGAGGTCGAGGCTGGAGAAGGAAATGCTCTATATATTGACGAGTTTAACTTTTCTTACACTAATAGCATTGATAATATCCAAAACTCTAGTCTTATTAGTGCTTTTCCGAACCCTACAAGCGGAAGTTTGTTCTTAGAAAATCAATTATCTGGAACAGATTATACTATTCAGATATTTGATACAATGGGTAAGTTGCTTTTTGAAACAATAACTTCAAATGAGATATATGATGCTTCGAGCATTATTGATAATAAACCATCTGGATTATACCTTGTGAAAATTAAAACAAACCAGGGGAATAAAGTCATTAAAATAAACAAAACTAAGTGATTGCAAGTGCTTATTTTTTAAAACTAAATCCAATCCCCGATTCTATATAATGTGCTTTAAAACCATAAGCTTTTATTGTAGCATTAATAAAAAAGTTATTGAAAACATAGTATCTGATACCAAAACGTGAATACATAAAATCGTAGGGTTTAACTTTATTGTAGTAATAGACTCCGATATAACTCAAAAGGCTGATGTTTTTATAAACTAATTCGTGTCCGATACTAATTCCTGCTCTGATAATTTCGGAGGGCGTTTCGTTAACTTTTACAAGAGTATCACCTCTTTCATCGTACCAATAATATAAATTCTCATTGTAAAATACATCTGCCGAAACACCTACTTTCCCAATTTTAGAATATATGTAATTATATGTTAGCGAGCCAGTACTACATAAAAACCCACCCCCACGTCCGTTAGGTATAACACTATATTCATCAGCCGTTACTAAGCTTACCATAATTGTAAATTCATTCCTTTTTTCAGGCTTTTCATTTCCTTTGCTAATGCTTGCTTCTCTTTCAATTTGATTTAATTGATATGCCATTCCAAGCGAAAAATTTATGTGATTAAGTCCCAAGTTTGGTTTTTTTATCGACCCATTCGAAAAATGGACTAGTCCTCCACTTAATCTCATTGTAAAAGGCTGATGTGGCATTTTATATTTTAGACCGAGATCAAGCTTGAAGAAAAAATTAACATTCGTTCCAATAGCAATATTCTCAGGATTATCAATTTTATTATATGCTTTGGTAAGATAAGTTAAACCACCATTTATTCTTGCTACAAGCATTAGATTGTGACTCTGAAAAAAATTAAACTCCATAAACGAGTAAGCAGTAAGTGATTGACCCAATACTTTAGGATTACCTAAATTTTGCCACATTATGCCATAACCTGTATAAGGGCTATTATATTTTACATCATAAAAATCATTTTTGCCGTGGTCGAAAAAAAAACATAAATCAATTCCGTAAGCTGGTTTTTGTGCTAATCCTTCCATGCCAATACGATGGGGAGCAATAAAACCACTATTTAATCTAAATTCTGCATTATATAATTTTTGAGAGAATAAAAAAACTGGACTAAAAGTTAAAAATATTATTAAAAATCTTTTCATAGCTTATACTTAATTCTAATCTCCGACTTCCTTTTTAAACTTAGTAGTTGACTTGCACTTCCTTCTCTAATAGCTATTTCAAGAAGCCCGAGAGAGTTGAATATACATACAATATCTCCTTTATCAACCTCTTTATACGCTTTGTAAATATATTTTGATTTATAAAGATTTGAGTTTATTAAAATTTCATATTTTGTGTCGCCAATATTTGTTTCAAACAGTTCTTTACTTATGTTGCTAACTGCATTACCATAAGAGTCTATGTATATAATTTCTCCGTTTATTGTATTTGTTTCTAAACCTGGTAGTAATTCTGGAAACTGTTTATAGTCAGTACTTTTCACTCCTAATTTTTCAATATCTCCATTTTTCATAATAATTATAGCAATATTACTAAAAATACTAAGCTCTGTAAAAGATGATCCTTCAAATGCAAATCCTGTTTCGATAATAATGGCTGGTTTAGGTTCATTTCCAAATAATAAACCAGCAATCCCGTTATCGTTTAAAATAAAAAACTGATTGAGATTAGATATTAGAATAATTTTACCATTTTTATTGGGTTCGCTATCTACTCCGACAATGTGAATAGTCCCCGGAGGGAATTGTTTGTAAGTACTTTTTAATACAAATGCTGCTTGTGCAACCGAAAATGATTCAATATTATGCGAAATATCTACAAAAACAGCACTTGGGACTTTAGATAATATAGCAGCTTTAACAGCTCCTATATAGTAATCGCTTTGTCCCCAGTCGGTTGTTAATGTTATAATTGTTGACATTTAATATTGTTAGAAATTGTTTATAAATTAAATCAAAAAAATCTGTTTAAAGTTAAAAAATAGTTTTATTTGTACCTACAAAACTATGATAAATTTATTAGATGACCGAAAAAAGTATTTTAATAGAAGTTTCTGATGTAAATAAATTTTATGGTGTCCGTGAAGCAAACATTGAGGCACTAGTAAGATTGTTCCCACGTTTGAAAATTGTTGCTCGTGGAGATGTAATCAAAGTTATGGGTGATGCCGATAAAATCATAGTTTTTGAAAGAAAATTGGAGGCTTTAATTGCCCATTTTGAAAAATATAACAATATCTGTGTTGATGATATAAAACAAATTATTGCTAATAAAGATAGTAAATCTGATTCAGAAAGAGATAATGCTACTCTTTTATACAATGTGAGTGGGAAACCTGTGCGTGCGAGAACGAAAAATCAAAAGGTTTTGGTTGATGAATCATTAAAAAATGATTTGCTTTTTGCAATTGGGCCAGCTGGTACTGGGAAAACATATACCGCCATTGCCCTTGCGGTGAGTGCATTAAAGGAGATGAGAGTTAAGAAAATTATTTTGTCTCGTCCTGCCGTAGAAGCTGGCGAAAATTTGGGCTTTTTACCTGGTGATTTACGAGAAAAATTAGACCCATATCTACAACCACTATATGATGCACTTTTAGATATGATACCGCATAAAAAACTTGAAAAATATATTGAAGAAAAAATAATCCAAATAGCCCCTCTCGCTTTTATGAGAGGCCGAACACTTAGCGACTCGTTTGTGATTTTAGATGAAGCCCAAAATGCTACTTACACTCAGCTTAAAATGTTCCTTACCAGAATGGGCGAAAATTCAAAATTTATTGTTACTGGCGACTTAACGCAAATTGATTTGCCAAAGAGAGTCGAATCTGGACTACTATCAGCAAAAAAAGTATTAGCGAATATTAACGAAATTTCATTCGTAGAATTTGATAAATCAGATATTGTCAGGCATAAAGTAGTAACTCGCATAGTTGAGGCATACGAAAAATCTGAAGAAAATCTAAATAAAACCCAATAGTATGAAAGCCTTAATAAAAACTAATTTTAAATTTAAAAACCAAAACAAACATTATATCGGTAAGGTACGTGATGTTTATAGTATCGCCGACGAGTTAATGGTTATGATTGTTACTGACCGAATTTCAGCTTTTGATGTGGTGTTACCAAAAGGAATCCCTTTTAAAGGTCAAGTCTTAAATCAAATCGCTGCAAAATTCCTTGATGCAACTGTTGATATAGTCCCAAATTGGAAAATTGCTAGCCCAGATCCAATGGTTACGGTTGGACATAAATGTGAGCCTTTTCCAGTTGAGATGATTGTAAGAGCATATCTTACTGGTAGTAGTTGGAGAGATTATAAAAACGGAGCTCGCGAAATTTGTGGAGTTAAAATTCCCGAAGGAATGAAAGAACATCAGGTTTTTGATAAACCAATTTTAACTCCTACAACTAAGGCTAATCAAGGCTTTCATGACGAAAATATTACACGAGAGCAAATCATAACGCAAAAACTAATTCCCGAAAAAGAATATGCTCAACTTGAAGATTATTCTCTCAGACTTTTTGAAAGAGGAACTAAAATTGCTAAAGAAAAAGGTCTTATTTTAGTCGACACTAAATATGAATTTGGAAAAAAGAACGACCAAATATTTTTAATAGACGAAATTCATACTCCAGACTCATCCCGATATTTTTATCTTGATACGTATCAGAGTAGATTTGATGCAGGAGAAAATCAGCACCAACTATCAAAGGAATTCGTACGAGAGTGGTTGATGGAAAATAACTTTAAAGGGCAGGAGGGAGAGGTACTCCCCGAAATGACGGATGAAATTATTAATACTATATCGGAGAGGTATATCGAATTGTTTGAAAAAATTACAGGCCAAACTTTTGTTAAAGCAGATCTAAATGATCTCGAGAATCGAATATTTGATAATGTGAGTGGGTTTTTGAGGTAGTTATCCAGTTATCCAGTTATCCAGTGATTCAGTGATTCAGTTATCCAGTGGCACGGAGAACTGCGAACTGCGAACTGCGAACTGCGAACCGAGAACCGAGAACCGAATCACAACTCCACTCCAAAATTGCGAAAAACATTTTTTACTTAACTTTAGTGATGTAGAACATAAAAGAAAATAATTAGTTTCAAAAAATGTTTACTACATTTGTTATTTAGGAAATAAGTTTAATATTATAAAAACAAAAATTATGAGAAAGCACATTTTTAATGCAGGTCCTTGCAAATTATCGGACAGAACTTTGGAGAATACTTCGAAAGCAATTTTAGAGTTTAATAATACTGGTCAGTCAATTTTTGAGGTTTCACACCGTGGAAAAGATTTTCAGGCTGTTATGGACAATACTGTTGAATTGATGAAAGAAGTTCTCAATATACCTGAGAATTATTCAGTGTTGTTTTTAGGTGGTGGTGCTAGTTTGCAATTTTGTATGATTCCTTATAACTTTATGAAAAAGAAAGCTTTTTATCTTGATACAGGAACATGGTCAACAAAAGCTATTGCTGAAGCTAAATTGTGGGGCGAAGTTGTTGTTGTAAGTTCAAAAGATAAAAACTTTACATATATTCCTAAAGATTTTAAAGTGCCTGCAGATGTAGATTATGTACATATCACTACAAATAATACTATCCGTGGAACAGAAATTTTTGAAGATTGGTCTTTTGATGCTCCTCTAATTGCGGATATGTCATCAGATATATTAAGTCGCCCTGTTGACTTTACAAAATATGTTATGGTATATGGTGGCGCTCAAAAAAATATGGGCCCAGCAGGTGCTACATTTGTAATTATTAATAACGATTATCTTAGTAAAGTAGTTGATAGACCAATTCCTGCAATGTTAAAATATAGCACGCATATTGATGGTGGATCGATGTATAATACTCCTCCAGTTATTAATATCTTTGCTATTCGCGAAACTTTGCTTTGGGTTAAAGAATCGGGAGGATTGGTCGCAATGAATAAACTTGCTGATGATAGAGCAAATATGTTATATGGAGCTATTGATAATAGTAAGATGTTTAAATCTCCTGTTGTGAAAGAAGATAGATCCAGAATGAATATTGTTTTCATATTTGAAGATAAATATAAAGAACTTGAAGCTGAATTTGTTGCATTTGCAGCTAGCAAAAATTGTGTCGGAATTAAAGGACATAGATCAGTTGGCGGTTTTAGAGCTTCTACTTATAACGCTTGTACAATGGAAGATGTTAAAGTTCTTGTTGGCGTAATGAAAGAATTTGAACAAAAACACGCATAGTAATTACTCATTTTTATAATTCTAAAACGCTCCTCTTGTGGGAGCGTTTTTTATTTAGGCGTTGTAATGAAATAAAGTGTACAGAATTGACGAAGATAGTTTACTTTTTTTTCAAGGTGCAAATAGCTGCAAATAGCTTGCTCACTTCGATAAAAACTCACTTCGACACTTCTTCGGCGTTGCTCACTTCGGCAGGCTCAGTGCATCGCAGTGCTGGCAAGCTTACTTCGGCAGGCTCAGCACATCGCAGCACAGCTTAGTGCAGCGCTTTGCAAAATTTGCAACACAGAAAAAGGGTAAAAGAGCGAGTCAAAAGGTATAGGTTATTTCATTACAACGCCTTAGATATATATACAGTGAAAAAATCCGAATCTATTTCTGAAATATCGCAGTTTGCGATTATAAAATCAAAAACAATATCTTTGGAATAGTTAAGAGGTTTAATCCCGTTTTTAATTACTCGAATATCAATTTTATCAACTATAAAATATGTTTTTTGTGTTTTTATCACATTATTCAGATCTCTTATGATTCTGCTTTCTTGACCAATATATTCATAAGGTGATAGCCAATCTACTGGAGCAGGGTTTCTTGTTTTCATGGCTGTATAAAACATTGCATTATTAGGAAAAACAACAGTATTATTGATTGCATTATCTAATCCGTAAAATATATCAGATAACTCGTTATAATATGCTACTACATGTCTATTTGTTCTTATATCTCCAAATTCTTCTGAGGCAAGTCCTAATCCTGTAACATATTCATCAGAAGCAGTATCTCTGTAATTAACACGTGGCTGACTATATAGACCAAAACCAAAAATTATGATAGACAATGTAATTAATAAATACTTGTTAGTAATGGGTTTTGTCAATGTTGAAGGATATGATAAAATAACATCAAAGCACATAATAGTAAGGGAAATAAGAAGGATGCCAGCAGCAAAAACTGGTGAATTGTCGCCGAGAGAAATTGAAGATGTCCATGCAATAATTAAACTGGCTACAGATATTTTTCTTAATGCCAAATTATCAGGATTTAGTAAATAATGAAAAACAGTAAAAAACACAGTCATAAAAAATAAGTCGAAAGGAAGACTGTATATGTCAACCTCGGGAAGTATAAAATGCCTTACTGTAATCACAATTGTGAAAAATAAGTATATAATTGAAATTAAGGAATGGTAGCCTTTAGTGATAAACATTTTCCTAAATGCCGACTTTCTTTTAAAGTATAGTAATGCACAAATAAAAAGACAAGCTGTATTTAGTGCTGATGTCATTCCTAAAATAAACTTTTTAGCGAATTGTAATATCGCCGTTTGAAAAAACTCGGTGCGTCCTGTCATTTGACTGATGAATTCAGAAAGCCCATTAGACGACATCAACATAATGAAATAAGCTAAAAATGGAAGTGCACCAATAATAAAAACTGGTATGAATTTCACAAACTCACGACGGTTTTGGTAAACGACATATAAGAAACCTGATAGCGTTATTACGGCAAATGTCTGTCTTGATAAAGCTGCAAGTGAAGTGAGTAATAAACCAACAGCAATTTTCCATTTATTCTTCGAGAAAATTAAAGGAAGTGCAATAACTGACCAAAATACCGCATCTATTGTTGTCCAAGAATATAGATTGTAATTTAAAATCGTTACTGTAAGCCCTGCAATTAGCAACGCAAAAAAATATGTAAAATGGTATTTCTTTTTATTAATTCGCTCTAATGTTCGAAAACACATAATACTCATAACTAAGGCGATTATAAAATATTGAAATAAGACAAATATTCTTGCATTTTCGACCACCGAGCCAGGAATTACGAAATTTAAACTATGTAAATATGCACTTGCAACCGGTCTGATAGAAATAAAATCAGTATGAGCGATTTCTCCATTAATAATTCGCCACGATTGCGATAGAATAACACCTTCGTCGGTGGGATTGAAGCCTTCGTTCTCTATGTAATTGATACTGCTAAAAAGGACACTTAGCCCTATAAATACAAATAAGGGTATTAGTAAATATTTATTTTTTATGTTTTTCATTCGTTTTTTTTTCTTTATAAGGCAAAAGTAACAAAAACACTCCTTATATTTGCCAATATGAATGAAATGTTTAAGAATATAGGTTCTATTGAGCAAGGGATAATTGAAAAAGTTTATAGTGATGAGCCAATTACCATTGAGGAAGGTATATATCTGTTTGAGAATTCGGATTTTTCGTTTTGTGCTTTTTTGGCTGATAAAATAAGGAATAAGAAATTTGGTAAAAAAACCTTTTATAACAAAAATATACATGTTGAAATTAGCAATCGTTGTGTAAATAAATGTAAGTTCTGTTCATTTTATCGAGAAAAAGGTATGCCAGATTGCTGGGATCTCGAAATTTCTGATGTTCTAAAAATTTTAAATAGTAAAAAAGACGAAAAATTAACCGAAATTCACATTACTGGAGGATTGCATCCTGAAAAATTTACTAAATTTTATTGTGATCTTTTTGTAGAGATAAAAATACATTTTCCAAAAATACATATCAAAGCTTTTACGGCAGTAGAGATCGAATACTTTGCAAAAAAAGATAAAATGAGTATAACTGACACACTTAAAATCTTAAAAGATAGTGGATTAAACTCGCTTGCTGGGGGAGGGGCAGAAATTTTAGATGACAATATCAGAAGTAAAATATGTCCTGAAAAAACTAATTCCGAAACATGGTTAAATGTTCATAAAACTGCGCATAATCTTGGTTTGTCGAGTAACTGTACAATGCTTTACGGACATATCGAAAAGCTTGAAGATAGAATTTTGCACATGGCAAGAATTCGAGATCTGCAGAATATAACAGGTGGTTTTAATTGTTTTATTCCTTTGAAATATAAAACTTATGGCAACAGATTAAATATCGAAAACGAAATAAGTTTGATGGAAGAATTAAAAACGTATTCGATTGCTAGAATATTTTTGAATAATATCCCTCATATTAAAGCATACTGGCCCATGAATGGCAAGGAGAACGCAGCTTTAAGTTTGTCTTTTGGGGTTGATGATATGGACGGCACAATTAGTGATTCGACAAAAATATATTCAATGGCTGGCAGTAGCGAACAAAAACCTGAAATGACAGAACCCCAAATGCGTAATCTAATTGAAAGTCATGGTTTTCAACCTGTTGAACGAGATTCGGAGTATAACCAGTTAGCAGTAATCTGAAGTATGTACAAACCCGAAACTTTAACACATTCTTCACTCTTTTCAAAGTCCGCATTCATTGTATAACATTTTTGTCGCAGCTCGATTTTTCATATTAGCAGCTTTTTGCCACGCATGGCATGCTTTTTCTTTGTCATTTAGATTAAACTGACACATTCCGTAGTGATACCATACTTCGGCTAGGTTTGGATAAATATCAAGTGCCATTGAGTAATCATTAGCTGCAAAACGCCACGATTCAAGTTTGTAATAAATATCTCCACGCTGCACAAAATAATCTTTTTCAGAAGGATTTTTATCTATTAGAATATTTAATTCTATTAGAGCTTGTCTGAAATTTTGGTCTTTAGTCAGAATTATCGTTTTTAAGTGTGTTGCCTCTTCGTTGGTTGGAAAATACTTTAAAAATTCATTAACATAAGTTAGTGCTTGCTCTGTATTATTGTTTTTTAATAATAAATTTGCTTGCATCACAAGATGTTGGGGTGTAAAAATATCAATTTCCAGCAATTTCGAATTAGTAAGTAATGCAGCGTCATTTTTGTCTGTTGCAAGCTCAATTTTGAGTTTAAGATTTATTGCATCAATATATTTAGGGCTTTGTTCTATTGCAGTTTGAAGGTGTTTTGAAGCCTCGGAGTAATTCGCTATTTCGTAATAAATAAGTGCTAATCTGTAATTAATAATTTCTCTTGCAGTACTGTACTTTAAATTCAGTAGTATTTGTAAAGCTTCATTTGATTTTTTTTGAGAACTAAGATAAATTGCCTCTTCAAGCTTTAGTGCATTTTTTGAATATCTGTTTATGCTCCAGAACTCTCGCCATTCTGAACTTGTATTTATTGCATCAAATTCTGTGTACGAAAGAATCTCCGAATAAAATTTAGGGTTTTTATAGTCAAAATGTTTTTCTAAGTATGCAACACTTTCTTCTGCAAAACCCATTTTAGCAAATATCCTTGCTAACTCAAAATTAGTCTCTGCGGGATATAAATTCTCAACTGATTTTAAAATCCTGATGGATCTTAGAAAATCTCCGTTTTTGTAATAAATCTGGGACAATAACTTTTGACATTCGTAGCAATCAGGTTTTGTGTTTAATATTAGGATTGCAGAGTCTGTTTTTTGTGTTTGCACAAAATTTAATGCTTTAAAATAGGCATTTTTGTCGATATCTTGTGCCAATGCTCCTAAGCTCAGAAACAAAACAATAATAATATTTACTATTTGCTTCATCATTCTTGCATACTTTTAGTGTCGATAGAATTAAAAACATGAACAAAACCATTCAAGTGTCTCACCTCAATACCAGTAAGGCGTTGTTCATATACATCGCAAATATAATAGTAAACACCATCGCTTACAATTCTCCCATTTTTAAAATTGCGTCCGTCCCAATTTATGTCGGGGTCTTCTGTCTCGAACATTAGTTGTCCCCATCTATTAAAAATTTGAATGTTGATCTTCTCAACAAAATAATAGGGAAAAAATGGTTGAAATAAATCGTGCATCCCGTCATTATTGGGAGTAAAGACATTTGGTAACTCGTAATAGGTGCAATCGTCAAGACAAGTTCTAACGGACATGGAGCTTTCGTTGTTAAATGAATCAACTGCTGTCATATAAAAGCAACCTGCCATGCCTAATTCAGGATAAAAAATATACGAATTCGAGTTTGCATTGATTGTATGTATTAATTTATGGTCTCCTTCAATATATGGCGAATAATATAGCCTATATTCCTTAACATCGTTGTAACAAGTATCATTATAATTCCATGCAATTTCAAAATATACGGAGTCGCATGTGCTTGTTACTGACATATCGGGAGGACATGGTGGAGTTGTATCAATTGCCTCTTCGCAATTCTCCTGCGAGAAATTAATAATTGGATTTATAATTCCTTCAACCGAATATGCTCCTGATGATCTTACAAGATAGCAATATTCTGTCCCATTTATTAATCCTTTATCAATATATGAATTAGCATTTGTTGTGCCAATTGAGTCAAATGCCACAAGTGCGTCAGAATAACGATAAATAGTATATTCGGAATTAACCCAGGGTGTGTTTTTATTAAAATTAAGCTTTAGAGCATTTTCCATTTGTTTAAAATCAATATAAACAGATGAGGCAATATGTGGTGTTCCGATTAAGAACTTGTTTCCTGGCTGATTATTATAAAATTCAACTTTATATGACCACGGCAAATTACGAGTATCAATATTTGTATCTACAAAACTTGTATCATCAATATTGTTTATTGTTGCAATTTCGATTAAATTCTCCCCGAAATATCCTTCGGAACGGTATAGTACATACTGATATGGTCCAGGAGCTTCGCCTATATCTATTTCTGTGGGTTTTGACCAAGCGATATAGATTTCACCGTTGGTATCATCAGTCGTGTTTACACTTACGTTAGTAATTGTAGGAATGCCACGAATTAGCACGGCACAAATCTCATCAGAGGCGTATCCTTCGGCTTTATCTGGAAAAACCGCTGTAATTAGATAACAGTATTCATTTCCTTGCGAAGCTGAATTATCATTGTATGATGTATTAAAATAACCTTCGACAAAAGCAATTTTTGTATATCCTAAGTCTGCGGGAACGCCAACTTCGCAAAAATCAGGTTCAAATCCAGAGGGAGTTATTCGTCTATATATATTATAACCTATTACATTTGTACAGTAATTTGCATCCCAGACTAGTGATATCTCATTAGTTGTTGCCGAAATAATTGGATTTTCAACTTTGGGCCCGACAATAGAAATACCGATACTTTTAATATCTACAAGACTGACAGTGGAGTTGTTGTCTTCGGCTTTGATATTTAAATTATAAGCTTGTTTTCTTACATAATCACATTCTGTTTGCCATGTAAACTCAGCTTTTGCATATCCTGGCTCTGATACTATTTGATTTAGTGAGGCTGCTGAGCCTGGTATTTCAAAAGGAGCTCCGTGTGCTGATAGCCTTATACTATCATTGTTAGGGTCAGTAGCAGTTATGGTAAATGTCAATAATGAGTCTGCCTCAATACATATATCAGTAGCGTTTATAATTGGAGGTTTGTTGTTAGTGTTAAAGACTTCTATTTGCATATCTCTAATTATTTGACCAATTTTTATTTCTTTTCGCCATTCTTCGATTAGCATTGCAATATTATAAACACCTGGATATACTGGAGCATCCCACACAAGGTCTCCTGTGATTTCATTAACTGTAAGCGAATTTGATGCAGCTGGAAAAGTATAACCTTCAATCGGATTGCCATTTTCTGCACGGCAAATAGTAAGTTTGTACGAAAGGCTGTCTCCATCGGGGTCGTACGCTCCAGGGTTATGCGTAAATATTTGTCCTACTGCAGCTTTATCAACAGGTGGCTGTGTTAGTATTGGAGTGTTATTTATGCCTAATGTAGGATTTATTAACATTGTTGTTGAAATTGAAAAAATAGTATTGACAGAGTTTGGGATATTATTTACTCCAAGATTTCTATTGGGATCTTCAACCACAATAACATACACTCCAGGGCCAGGGTATGTGTGTGTGCCTATATATTTGTTTCGTCTGAAATCGTGTGGTAAATTTATCTTTTCGACACGTGGCAAAATACTTGTTGTGTTATCGCCCCATTGTATTTCTAGCTCGGGTCGGTCGGCTGTCCAGCCTGGACCTGTTGCAGTATAAGTAATAATCGTAATTTCAAATGTTAAATCAGAAATTTGCCGGTATGTGATTTCGCCTGCTCGATTGTGCGTGGCAAAAACATCCATCATTATTATTATTAAAAATAATATTAAAAAGCTAAATTTCCTCATTCTTGCAAAGTTACGATTTTAAATGTGCCGTATGAATAAAATACTAATGAAATAACTTATAAATTGTTAATTTGTTGCATAATATGTTGCCCGATACTACATTTTAGACATTTTCTTTTGTCGCAATAATTCTTTTTAAGATGTAATAGTGCTTGCGTTTCAAAGGCATTAGAGGGGCGAACACCAAAAATTTTCCAGAGGCGAACCTCTCTGTTGTCTTCGGGTTTTAGAGAGTTTAGCAGCATATAATGTTTCGATTGCGAATCTTCTGAAATTTTGTCTTTGTTAAAAACGAAGATAAATGGTGCTACTGTATTTATCAATATGGTTTCAAAAGCAGTATTTCCAAAGCCCGACATTGTTTTATTGGTAATTTTTCCAAATGAATAATGCTTTGTCCAGTATTCAGAGACTTTAATTTTAAATGTTTTCTTTAAAATTGTATAATCGGGTTCGTTTATAACTGCAGTAAATAAACCATGAAAAAAAGTCATCATAGAGGCAAACTGGGCAATTTTAATATGTGGCAAATTGGATGGTCGCATTTTAGAAAACTTCCAGTTTGTTGCTGATATGGGAGACAAATCATGCATTTTTCGTAAAAAATTATATTCAGTTTTAAGTTTAATAACATACTCATCTAAATTGGCGACTTCTAACAAGCCTGATTGTCCAAATAAAATAGCTTCTAACTTAAATAAATTATCAGAGTATTTTCTTAGTATTTTTAGAGGTGTGTTAATTGCAAGTTGTTCAAAAGCATCTGAGTTAACACCTGCTCCAAAACTCCTGACAAGATTAACATAAAAGGCATATTCCCAATCGTTATTTGATTTGATTAACAACTCATTTATAAATTCAGATTTGTATTCAAGCCGTTCAATCCCCATTTTTTCGATGTGAATATTAAAAATCTCTTTTTCAATGAGATCTCTATAATCTGTGCAAGGTATTTGATTCTCACTTAATCTAAACTCTTCAAATTTATTGAAAATTATTTGCGGAAAAGTCATTTCCCATACAGGTATTTCAGTTCTATGCTTTGTGAAGACAGGTTTATCATGTTTATAAACTATATGTAAAATTACATTAGAATAAGCTGGGTCTTCGTCATGTTTATGTTTATACCAATCTGATGAATTAATATGAATTTCTATATTACCTACCCATATAGTATTGTCAATTTTGATTTTTGCATTAAAGAAATCGGGACCTGAATCGTGATTGTGCTGACCAGTATCAATGATTTCAATTCTTCTGCCATCTGTAAGTTGAACAGGATTATCTAACCACAGATGTTTTTTAAAAATATAATGTAAAAAGTCTTCTTTCATTATCATAAAATTGGTTTATAAAGATAATGAAAAACCTGGAGATAAGTAATAAATTATTCATAATTTTGTGAATTCTAATAGTATAATTGAAATTTAGTTGTGAAGACAAAGTCTAAGAAATTGATTAAAGCTGAGGAGTTATTTAATAGTATCAGCCATGGGGTTGGTGTTCTGATAGCAATCGCATGTCTTGTTTTGCTTATAGTATTTGCCTCAATAGATGGGAGCGTCTGGAAAATTGTGAGTTTTAGTATTTTTGGTTCGACAATGATTGCTGTGTATATTTCTTCTACTTTGTTTCATAGTACAAAAGATTTAAGAAAAAAATCAAAACGAAATATATTTGATCACTCTATGATTTATCTTCTTATTGCTGGCTCATATACTCCAATTTGTTTAGTTATTTTAAACGGATTATTAGGTTGGATTATTTTTGGGATAATATGGGGCTTAGCTATTTGTGGGATTATATATAAATTGTTTTTTTATGGTGGAGGAGCTCAAGAACGTAAAATATCAGCGTGGTTATATGTTGCTATGGGTTGTCTTATTTTTGTAGCTATTTGGCCCTTAATAAATAATGCTTCTGGGATAAGCTTATGGTTTTTATTTGGGGGCTGCTTGAGTTATGGTGCTGGAGTTACTTTTTATTTAATTAAAAATATTCCTTTTGGACATGGAATTTGGCATCTTGCAATTTTGGGAGGTAGTATTTGTCATTTTTTTGCTTTTTTATTCATGACAATATAAAAAAAAAGCTCTCCTAAGAGAGCTTTTTGTATTCTTAGAATTCGTAATATGAGTATGTGTCATAGTTGAAAACTTTGTAATAAGTCTCCCCTTCAGTAGTATTAAAGTCAAAATTGGAAGTGGATGTAAAAATCATATCTTTTTTAATATCACCAGGTTGAGTTTGTCTTGCAACAAAATCAACTAAAGTAACTTCGACAGGTACATTTTTGAATTTTACCGTAGGTAAAGTGATTGTAAAATTACCATCTGTAACTGTTGTTTCGTATTGTAAGATTTGATAAGTGTATCCAGCTTCTGGAACAGCAATAAGATCCTTTGAATCAATTCTAAAAATTAATTTAGTACCATTTGGAACTTTCTCCATTCCAACATTTGTTAAATCTAATTCAGTCAAAACGTGACCTTTAATGGTAACCGTTTTTAGTGGTTCTGCAACGTATTCGTCTTCTTTACAGCCTGTGAATACTAACAGTATGCCTAAAGAGGCAATTAACATAATTGAAATAATATTTTTCATAACATTAAAATTTTAAATTTATACTCTTTTTCGTTAATTATTAAAAATGTAACATGATAAACAATGAGCCTGTAGTGAAGTTTTTAACTCCGATAGCTCCATCGTGTGCAACTTTGGTTGTTTCAACTTCGAGATCGGTACCTGTCCAACGTTCAACAGTAGTAAAACCACTATTTCTAAAAGTGTTAAATCCTAATCCCATTTCACCTCCAACTGAAATTTTTGGAGCGAAGAAATATTCAACACCAATAACACCTCTAAGAGTGATACCTAAAGATAGATTGTTGAAATTTTCGAGTGTTCTTTGACTACCAGTAACTTGAGCATTTGAGGTAAAGTCATACCATGTTGGTGATGAAAACTCGGTTGTGATTGGATTCCCATAAGTAAAAGTCTCTTTCCAAGTGTTGTAATTAAAAAAAGCACCTCCTCCAAAATAACCTTGCACACGACCTTTACCTCTGTACATTAAGTAATCTCCACCAACACCAAGGTCAGTAGCATTACGAACGCGCTTGTCGGTAACTTGCATTAGTAAATCTGGAATTTGTTGATCCATTGTTACAAACTCTCGGTTGATGTTGTTGACAAGTCCAATACTTACAGCTCCACGAATAGCAACTTGATCTTCGAGATAATACTTCACATAAATAGTAGTACTAGGAGTAGCGGGACAATCATAAATATTGTCAATAAACCCAAAGCTTGTGTTGTTCCCAGAATGACCGTTAAATAAGTTTCCGAAATAACTAAGTACAGGCATTGCGTCTATACCTAAAGCCATTTCTCCTTGTTGAGGCAAAATCATTTCTCCACGTTTGGAGAGCATGTCCACCTCTTGTTGTGCAAAAGCCCCCACTGAGATGAGAACGGCACAAACCATAATCGTTAGGTGTTTCATAATTGAAAAGTATTAATTAAACATAATTTTATCATCACAAAGATACATATTGTTTTATTAACAGCAAGTTTCTTGTTGTTTTTTTTTAATTTATTTTTTAAATAAAAAAAACTGTCTGCATTATGCAGACAGTTTACTAAAATATTATTTTGTTAAAAATATTATCTTTTATGACGCCCCTCGTCAGATACAGTTAGTTTTGCTCTTCCTTTAGCTCTTCTTCTTGCTAAGACTTTACGACCTTCAACTGTGGCCATCCTTTCTCTGAAACCGTGCTTATTCCTTCTTTTTCTATTTGAAGGTTGAAATGTCCTTTTCATTTGTTATCTTTTTTTATCGTTATCATTCTTTTAATGGACTGCAAAAATAGTATTTTTATTTATGAAACAAAAAAATATTTTAGTTTTTTATCATTATTCCTTAATAAAAATATTTAATTCCTTTTGAAACTGTTAAAATATGGTCTTCTTCTTCATCTAATCAACGAACCGCTTAGGTTAAGATTGTCGTATAATTAATAGGTAAGTATATTATTTTTTTTGTTTCAAAAAACTCATTTGTAAAGATTTCATTGATATTATAAACTTTTATCCCTTTAAAACCGACAATTTCTTCCTTAAACTCGCCACCTTTTAAGTAAATAATACCAGAATTAATAATAATATTGTTTTTTCTAAATAAAGTTGAACAAATTTTAGCAAAAGCTGGGAAGGCAGTAACAGCACGGCTAATAACAAAATCATATTTTGCAGGTAGGTTTTCGGCTCTTGTTTTAATTGCTGTTACGTTGGCTAAACCAAGTTTTTCTGACATGTCTTTTACAGCTATAATTTTTTTACCAATACTGTCAACTAAATCAAAGTTCGCTTTTGGGAACATTATTGCCAATGGTATTCCAGGAAAACCACCACCTGTTCCAATATCAATAATATTTGTACCATTTTCGAAACTAAAGTGTTTCGCAATAGCCAATGAGTGTAATATATGTCTTTCAAAAAGATGGGCTGTATCTTTTCGACTTACTAAATTGATTTTTGCATTCCATTCTTGAAATAAATCTACTAATTGGTTAAATTGTTCCAATTGTGTTTGTGTAATGTTTGGGAAATAGGTTTTGAGAGACGAATACATTAGATATTATCACTTTTAGCATTAACTAACGGAGCAAGAAGTTCACGTGCTCTATATAACTGTGCTTTGACTGTACCAAGTGGTAATTGCATTTTAGCGGCAATTTCTTCATAGCTAAGTTCTTGGTAGTAGCGTAAGTCTATCAGTCTGGCATAACGAGGTTTTAGTGTCCTTATCATCTTACGTATTTCTATTGCCTTTTGTTCTTTTATTACAAGCTCTTCGGGGTTTGGGTTTTTACTTTCAAAATTTGAGTTGTCGGGGTCGTGAAAGTCAACTCCTGTATCAAAAGCTAGTGGTCGGCTTCTTTTTTTACGTACAAAATCAATACAATTATTAATCGCTATTCGAAAAAGCCAAGTGCTAAAAGCATAAACAGGGGTATATTGTGAAAGATTGTTAAATGCTTTACCAAAAGTTTCCATTGTAAGGTCTTCGGCATCGTTTTCATTACCTATCTTTTTTAACAAGAGAAAATAAATAGAGTCTTGATATCGATCCAGCAACTCTGCATAAGCTTTCTCTTCTCCTTGAAGTGCAAGTTCAATGATTTGAAGATCTTTTTGTGCTTTTGATGTGAAATTACTGCGTTTTACCATTTTTTGTTGTTAAATCTAAGTTTATTAGATAAAAATATTACCAAGTAAAAAATCGGTGCAAAGGTATCAAATAAAACAAAATAATAAAAAGAGATGTGAATATTAAATATCTTGCGTGTTTTTTTACCAACAAAGTACATAATTATTAGTCTTAATGATGCTAATATTAGTGCCAATAGTGCTAATTTGCTGAATAATAAGCATAAAATTGAGATGTAAAATAGCGAACGGCTAATTATTTCGATGCTAGAAAACACTTTGGCAAAAGAAGAATATTTTATTGATGTCGAAATATGTCTTGTCTTTTGATGTATAAAATCTTTTAAAGTGTTTGAAGGGATAGAGTAGGTAAAAGCGTCTTTATTAACAGAAATTGCAACATTGTTTTTATTAGCTACCGAACCAACAAAGAGGTCGTCATCGCCCGAAGCTATTTTTATATGCTCTTGAAATCCATTAACACTTTCCCAAACAGATTTTTTATATGCCATATTTCTGCCTACACCCATATATGCTTTTCCAATTTTTGCTGCGTAAAAATATTGAATCGCAATTAAAAAACTGTCATATTTAATAAAATTAGATAAAAAATCTTTTTTATTATTGTACGCACCGTATCCTAGAACTATACTTTTTTTTTCAGAAAATTGATTAATCATTCCGTTTATCCAATTTGGGCTTACAGGAAAACAGTCAGCATCGGTAAATAATAGGTATTCCCCTTTAGATGCAAGTATCCCTTTGGTTAAAGCGTTTTTTTTACCGTCCGATTTTTTGAGATGTATAATTCTTAAATTGTTGAATTGTTTACTAAGCTTTACGCAAATCTCCGCAGTATTGTCTGATGAGCCGTCATTGACTAATATTACTTCAAATGCTGGATAATTTTGCTCTAAAACTTTAGGTAAAAAATTATTGAGATTTTTAGCTTCGTTCTTTGCTGCAATAACCACTGATACAAAAGGAGTTTCGCTGTTGGCACTTTCGTTAGATTTAGTTTGCGTTTTTGCAAGTTTTAGATTAATTAATGTATGAAAGATTATTTGCGTTACGAAACTCACTACTGCAAAGAAAGTACAAGTGTAAAAAAACATCTCGGCTGATGTTAGAACATTTTTTCCTATAATTATCACAATGCGTTATGTCCTTTTAAAAGTTCTGATTATTTAAAGTGCTATATAATTAATGGTATTAGTCCCATTTTTTTGCTTTTTCCCAAATTGCGTCCATTTCTTTAAGGGGCATATCTTTAAGGTCTTTTCCTTGTGCTATTGTTTGTTGTTCAAGATAATTAAATCTTTTTATAAACTTTTTGTTTGTTTTTTCGAGAGCATTTTCGGGATTGATACCGTACAATCGTGCTGCATTTATCATTGAAAAAAGAAAATCTCCAAATTCGTTTTCGATATCCTCTTGAGAACCAGTTTTTACTTCTTGCATAAGTTCGTTATACTCTTCCAATACTTTATCCCAAACTTGTTCTTTTTCGTCCCAATCAAATCCCATTCCTCTGGCTTTATCCTGAATTCGGTGTGCCTTAATTAATGCTGGCAAGCTATTAGGAACTCCGCCAAGGACAGTTTTCTTTTTACCTTCTTTAAGTTTTATACGCTCCCAATTTTCTTCTACATCTTCTGCTGTTTGTACATTTACATCTCCAAAAATATGAGGATGTCTAAATATTAATTTTTTATTTATTCCACTAATAACGTCTGCAATATCAAAACTCGAATTTTCCTCACCAATTTTAGCGTAAAAAACTATATGAAGAAGAATATCTCCAAGTTCATTTTTAATTTCCTCATTATTTTCTTCGGCTACCGCTTCGGCAAGTTCAAATACTTCTTCTATTGTCAAAGTTCGCAGGCTCTGATTTGTTTGTTTACTGTCCCAAGGGCATTTCTTACGCAACTCGTCCATGATATCTAATAAACGCTTAAATTCTTGCAGTCTCTTGTCCATTTTAATAATATTTCACTTTAAATTTATAATTTGCAAAAAGTTTATTTTATCTTTATAGTAATAGTTTTTTGCGTAGCAAAGTTATCATTATTTTTGGTTTTAGGACGAATTTTATACGTTCGCTCGATTGCAATCCGAATGTTGTTTTCTCCGTTCGCCCGATTACAATCCCAGTGTTGTTTTTCTCTCTATTTGGCGTAATTTTTTACTTGTTTCAATCTTTTTTTTCAATATTACTTAAAGTTTAGTTATTTTTAAATTTTATTTTATGAATTGAAAAATGCTAAGAACATACTCGTTTTATTATTGCTGTTAATTTTGATAGCTTCTTATGGCTATGCTCAATTTAAGCCTAGTACAGAGATGACCCCTGACGAAAAGGAGCTATTTAAACGTAGTTTAGAAGCGTTTTACGAAAAAGATTTTACTGTTTCTTTGCAAGGATTTTCGCAATTATTGAGCTTATATCCTCGTGAACCTGTATTTAATTTCGTTTATGGGGCCTCAATGGTAAATAAAAATACTGATGTTAAAAAAGCTTTTGATTATCTTAATTTTGCCGTTGGTAAAGGAATACCCGAAGCAAATTTTTATATGGGATTAGGTTATCTATATTTATATGATTTTGATAAAGCAATTGCTTATTATAATGATTTTAAGATTGGAACTAAGGCTAAAGTTTGGAATGAGTATGATGTTGATAAGTTTATTGGACAAGCAAAAAGTGGCAAAGATCTAATTCGATATGCTTATGAGCTTAAAGTAATAAGTAATAGGCAGACCTCGCTCGAAAACTTCTATTATTCTTATGAACTTAAGGATTTTGGGGGCGAAATAATTGTCAAAACTGATGAATTTAAAGGCAAAGCTGATAAACGAATGGATCAATCTGACTTGATGTATATTTCAAATATAAACAATATTGTACTTTTGAGTAGTTATGGCGATAGTCGTAAAAATAGTTTGGATTTATATATAAGCTATAAAACCCCAACTGGTTGGTCGAAACCGCAATTATTGTCCGAAAATATAAATACTCCTTATGATGAGGCGTATCCTTTTTTAAGCGATGATGGTAAAACGCTTTATTTTTCATCTAAAGGACATAATAGTATTGGAGGATATGATATTTTTAGAAGTCAATATAATGCGTCAAACAACACTTGGTCTGTGCCAGTAAATCTCGATTTTCCGATTAATACTCCTTATGATGATATTATGTATTCAGTGGATAGATACGGTGAAACAGCTTTTTTTGCTTCGACACGTGAATCTAAAAGCGGACAAATTGGGGTTTACAGAATATTGCTTGAAAAAGAGCCTTTGACCCGTCAAATTGTTAGTATTGATGAGGTGTATAAACATGCAAGTTTGACTATTAAACCTACGGCAATTGCAGAATTAACCAAACGACAAGAGGTCAGAGCTCGAAGCATGATAGATACCAGCGAATATCGCACTGAGATAATTGCAAATCTGGATACTGTAAATAATAATGAAATAAATCTAGATAAATCTTACAAATTACTTGACGAAAAAAAGTCTATCGCTCAGGAGTTCTTTGAGTATGCCTCTGCTACTTACGAAATTTGTCAAATAAACTTAAATGAAATAAAATTAATAAATAAAGATGTTTCCGCTTTGCGAAATAAACGAGATTCCGAAGCAGAAAGACTTCGCGATAGCCTTAGTAGGATAATTATAGAAAAATCGAATGTTGCAAGTGAGATGTTTGATTTGGCAAATTTTTATTACGATAAGGCAAATCAGTTAATCTCACTATCAAATTATTATGAAAATGAACTTGATATATTGAGTGGATTATCCAGAAATAAAAAGAATATTGAGGAGCAGATAGCAAAAATATCTCGTGAAATCGAAAATATAGATGTGAATTCTCCTGCAGATACTTATAATAAAAAACTATTGTCTGAGCGAGATGCTAAATCAAAAAAGCTTGATGTATTTAGTACCAGACTATCCGATGATTTTAAAAAACTTGATGCTCTTAACGAAAAGATAAACCTAAAATTTGATCTTGCAAAAAATGAAAAAGACTTTAATGTTCGAGAAAAATATGTTTATGATATTAAAACTTTAGAAAATGAAAAAATAGACTTGATTGGTAAAATAAAAGATAATGAGGTACAGCTTGAGTTTCTTGAGTATGAAATTAAACAAATTGATAATAGAAGACTGATTGTCGAAAATAGTTTAGTTGGAATAGAAGACGGTTTAATTTATAATCCTAATTTTAAAATTGATAAAAATAATAATGAAATTGATTTATTGAAAACCCATATTTCGCAAAATTCTTTAAAAGAACTTGCACACCAACAAGATAGGATTTTGTCGGATACAAAGTATTATTCGAAGGAGCTAAATCTTGATGCAATTTTGTATGTAGGTCCTGATTTGACAGATGCTGGGCTAGAAGATATACTTATAGACACAAAATCATATACAGATAAATATGAAGATGTATTGTCTGAAAGCACTTTAAAAACAGGTGAGCTAATTTATAAAAATGACTCTGTTAAGGAACTAGTTAAAAATCTTGAAATAAAATTTGATAATGCCGCCAATAATTCAGAAAAACAAAAAATAATTACTGAAATTAATAAATATAAAGCGGAGATTAATAATAATAACGCCAAAATAACTTCATATCTCAACTCGCAAACGCCAATAGATATTAATAATTACATTCCAATTTTTGAGAATTATAAAAACACTTATACTGGTATAGAAAATCAGGCTGAGATGCTCGAAACACAAAGATTAATTGGCGAATCACAACATCTTGCTAATGACATAAGCGATTTAAAAGTTCTTGGGGCTAATCAAGATATCCCGCCAATGCTTTATCTCGAAGGAATGAAATCAGAAATTGATAAAATAATAATTCAAAAAATCGAAAACTTAAAAGCGAGTGCAATAATTGCTGATAATACCACTAATAAAGATATCCTTAAACATCTAGATTTAAGATTAAATGAAATAAGTGCAACGAACGATTCGCAGAAAGTACAAGAAATTACAAGCAAGTTTAAAGAGGTTGAAATCCTTTATAATCAAGCAGAAATTGAGAAAGATAAGGTGCAAAACAATAAAATTATAGTTGAGGCAAACGAAATATTAGATGCTACAATTAAGCAGAATTTAGATTTTATAAATCAAAAGCTATTAGATAGTTATGAGAAACTAAATATTTACAGTAAATCTTTTGAAAATCTGCCAGATAAATCTAAAAACGTCATCGAACAAGTTGATAATATTAAAAATCTTGAACAAAAAGCTGCGGATTTACAATTCTCCTCCGAAGAAACTCATAATCAGCTAGAAAAAATGCAAAAACTCGCCGAGGCGTGGAAAAATCTCGAGTTAGCAAGCCAATACTATGCTTATGCATTTGAAATAGTACGTGACGAAAAAAAATATCGTAAAAATTATGAAATCAAACCTGATAAAGAAATAGAATCGCTTTATGCATACAGCACATCTGTAAATCGGCAGGAACCAACAATCAAGGAAACCGTAATTATTGCAGATAAAGAGGATGTTCAAAAACTTGATTCGGTTAGTTATGGAGGTCGGATTAAAATCAATATACAGCAACAAACAAAGCGAAAACAAGAAATTAATGACTTGGCAGATAATATTGACAAAATAAAAACTGACCTTAATAATAATAGTGATAAAAAGAAACTTGAAAAATTAAATGCAGAATTACGTCAGACACAAGAAAAACAGATTGATAAATTAGTGGAGTATAGTAAAACCTCAAACGAAATAATTGTAGAATTGGGTGTTATCAATAAGTTAGTTGAATCTAATTATAATAAAAATTTGCTTGACAGTTTGTTGGTCAAACAAAATGAGTTACGCAGTTCTATTGTGGAATATAATAATTTTTATACGGCTGAAGAGTTAAATCAAAAGCATCTTGACGCAATTAGTTTGGAAGACAGGATTTTTAATATTTATAATTCGATTGCATTGGATACTGATGATGATGTTCTTGCTGCAAATATCAGAAATGCAAACGCAAGCATACCTGTAGTCGAATCTACAAACTCGGAGACTATTACAGCAAGTGATTTTACAAATAAAGGAGATTTTAAATATGATTATGATTACGATAATAAAACTACATCAGAGCTTTATAAATTAGAGAATAATATTTCGATTATTGAGTCTAAAATAAAGTCTCACGAAATTACAATTGCTGGGATAGAATCTACAATGCGGAACTCTCGCTCAAGTTCAGAGTATAAAAAGCTCCAAAAAGAATTACAGAAAGAAAATAAAAAATATCTGAAAGAACTTAAACTTTGGGCTAGATATAGTGAGGATTATTTAAGTTTGAAAAACAATTTTGGAGACGATTATTACTATAATTCTACATCAGTAAATAATAAAACTGCTCCTGTTAGTGATAGTATAAAATCAGAATCAGAAAGCAAATTTACTGAGTCTATCGCACTTTTTGAAGTTATTATTAGATACAAGGCTAAAACGGCAGATCCTTATGTAGTTGAAATATATAAAAAAGCTGAGCTATTAAGTGTTGAGGGGGTAAATATGTTAAATGCAGCCAACTATCTTAAATCAAAAGGGACGGAGAGCGATCCGCTTGTAATAGCTCATTATCGATCTGTAAAAACATCAGATAGAGATAATTTAGTTTTGATTGATAATAATGTTGATGTAAAAGATGAAATTAAGGTAAATGATAATATTATAGAATCTGATGGCATCGCAGTTGTTGAAAACAACAGTAAAGATGAGGTTGTATTGGATAATGTAAATGATAAGAATAAAAATACTTTAAATTTAAATTTAGAAAATTTATTCGATGCAAATGCAGGTAGTTTTTATTCAGATGCTAATCCTATAACTGGTATTCCTGATACAGAAGGTTTGTATTATCGAATCCAGATTGCTGCATTTAACGGTAAAGTCGCAAATGATATGATTACAGGAATTAAGCCAATATTTTGGGAAGCTATTCCAAATTCAGCTCTAGTACGATATATTGTTGGAAATTTCAATAAGTTTGATGATGCTAGAAACACTTTGCCAAATGTACAAGCAATGGGCTATGCAGACGCTTTTATTGTTGCTTATTATAATGGACAACGGATAGCGGTTTATGAAGCACGCCGGATTGAAGAGCGTATTGGAACAGAATTGCTTATTGCTAATAATAATCAAGAAAATAGAACAAAACTAGTTGATAATTTGGATACACGTAATTTAACAGAAACATCGGGCGTTTTCTTCTGTGTTCAAATTGGGGTTTATGCAACACAGGTTGTGGCTGAGAGGCTTTATGGTTTGGACCCGATAATGTATCATAATTATACTGGCAATTTGGTGCGACACACTTTTGGAAGATACTACGATATTAATACTGCAATAAATGAGCAAAATAAGATTAGACGTCTTGGAATTACCGATGCTTTTGTTGTTGCTTATCGCAATGGGGAGAAAATTAGTTTGAATGATGCACGAAATCTTTTAGCAAATATTGAAACTCCTCAAGATGAAATCACACTTAATATTCCGGATAATCAAATTCCTGAAATTCAACAAGTTCAGCAACCAGAGCCTCCAATAGTTCAAAACCTCAATCCTGATGTGGAAGAACCGACAAATATAAATGCTGAGCCGCTTGTAGAATATTATATTCAAATAGGAGTATTTAGAAATGATGTAAACACATTTATTCGTGATTCGTTTAGACGAATTGCTGGTAATAATCAGTTAGTTAGGTTAACCAATAACAATCTTACGCTGTATCGGATTGGAATATTTGCCAACTATTTGGATGCACAATCTGAACTGAATAATGTAGTTGCTGCTGGAATAAAAGATGCCTTTATTGTTGCTTACGTTAATGGAAAACGTATTGATGTTGCACGTGCTCGAATGTTGAATTAGCATAAAACAATAGTTTTTGTGCTTGAGACTGCTATATTGTGCTAATTATATATGTTTTCAGTTCTATTTTATAATTAATAGAAATATAAAAGTTTATAAATGCTTCGTAATGGAATAATACGTATTTTTGTATTATATGAAAGAAAATCAAAATATACAAAAGCCTTCAAAAAAGGAAGATGTAGGTATTAATAAAGACAGACACCTTATGCTGTATAATGATAATACCAATACGTTTGAATATGTTATTAGTTGCCTGATTGAAGTTTGTGATCACGACATTATTCAGGCGGAGCAATGTGCCTTTATTACACACCACAAAGGAAAGTGTGATATTAAAAAAGGTGATTACAAATCATTAAAACCAATGCGGACAACACTAATTGATAAAGGTCTTAAGGTAACGATTGATTAAGACAGTACGAATTTATAAAATTTATTTTTATAATAAAACGGGGTATTAAATTAATATCCCGTTTTTATGTTTTATAAGTTTTAGAAATATTAAGGAATTAAGAGGTTTATTAAGGAGAAATTGCATTTTTTAATGTTAGGGATTGTCGAAGCCAGAACCCAGAATATAGAATCCAGAATATTTTGCAATCCCATATTTGTTGCTTTGTTGCAAAAAGTAATTTACTTAAAATAAAATTGCACATTTAAGCAAAATGAGTTAGTTTTGTAAAAAAATATTAAACTAACTAACTTAAATTATTAAAATGAAAGTAAAGTATCAAGACTTGATTGAGCAATCATTCGAGTTTCCAACTGAGGAGTTTGAGGTTGAAGACGGTGAATTGTATTATTATGGTATCCCGCTAATGGATATAGTTAAACAGTATGGAACTCCAATGAAGTTTACTTATTTACCTAAGATAACAGAGAATATTAAGCGAGCACGCATGATGTTTAATGTTGCAATTACTAAAGTAAACTATCGTGGTAAATATATTCAATGTTACTGTACGAAAAGCTCACATTTTGCATTTATATTAGAAGAAGTCTTAAAAAATGACGTGCATATTGAGACAAGTTCACAATTTGATATAGATATTATTAGATCACTCAAGGAAGATGGCTTAGTTGATGAGACTTTGCATATCGTTTGTAATGGGTTTAAGCTACCTGCTTATATTGAAAACATTACTGATCTTATAAATGATGGCTTTGATTATGTCATTCCTGTTTTAGATAATTATGCTGAGTTAGATCACTTACTTGAGAAGGTTAATGGTAATATAAATGTAGGTATTCGTATTGCGTCGGAGGAAGAGCCTAAGTTCGAGTTCTATACTTCGCGCTTAGGAATAGGTTATAAAAACATAATTAGTTATTATCACGATTTTATTGAAAATAATCCGAGAGTTAATTTAAAGATGTTACACTTCTTTATTAATACTGGTATAAAGGATACGGCGTATTATTGGAATGAACTTAATAAGTGTATGAGTGTTTATTGTGAGCTCAAAAAAGTTTGTCCAGAGCTTAATTCACTTAATATTGGAGGGGGATTTCCAATAAAAAACAGTCTTACTTTTGAATATGAGTACGAATATATGGCCGAAGAAATAGTTAATCAAATAAAGATGGCTTGTGATCAAGCTGGAATAGATGAACCAGATATTTATACTGAGTTTGGCTCATATACTGTGGGTGAAAGTGGTGGAGCTATATATTCGGTTGCATATCAGAAACTTCAAAACGATAGAGAAAAGTGGAATATGATAGACTCATCGTTTATTACAACATTACCTGATTCGTGGTCAATTAATAAGAGATTTATTATGCTACCAATAAACAAATGGCAAAGCCAATACGAGCGTGTGTTTCTTGGTGGTGTAACCTGTGATAGCGATGATTATTATAATAGTGAGCAGCATATAAATGCTATTTATCTTCCAGAATTTGATCCTCAAGAAAAATTATATATAGGTTTTTTTAACGCAGGAGCATATCAAGAGTCAATAGGTGGTTTTGGAGGAATTCAACATTGTCTTACTCCGGCACCAAAGCATGTTATAATTAGTCGAGATGAAGAAGGAAAGGTTAGTACAAAACTTTTCTCTAGGGAACAAAGTTATAAATCTATGTTAAAAATTTTAGGCTATACTTATTAACCTGAGTTCGATATAATTTTTAAGTTCAGAACGCTTAGAAATAGTAAAATTGTTATTTTAAATTTATAAATACCTTATATTTGCATTTTAAAATGAAAAAAATGTCCGAAAGAACTTATGCTGGAATAGATGATGAGTTTGCACAATACGAAAACTCAAAGGTGGTGCTTTATCCTGTTCCTTATGATGGTACATCAACTTGGGGAAAAGGAGCAAACCATGGACCAGAAGCTTTTTTAACTGCGTCTGAGAATATGGAGATTTATGACGTAGAGTCAGATACCGAAGTACATAAACATGGCATATTTCTTGAAAAAGCTCCAGATTGTAGCTTTTCTCCCGAATTAATGGTGCAAACAGTGAAAGAAAAAACTTTAGAGGTGCTTAATTCGGGAAAAATCTTTACGATGATAGGTGGTGAGCACTCCGTTAGTATTGGAGCAATTATGGCGGCTGCTAAAAAATATCCCGAAATATCAATTTTGCAACTTGATGCTCATTCAGATTTGCGTCCCGAGTATCTGGGAACAACTTTTAATCATGCATGTGCTTTACATTGGGCATCTAAAAATACAAATTTAGTTCAAGTTGGAATTCGAAGCATGGATGTTGTCGAAAAACCTTATGTTAATAAAGAAAAAGTCTTTTATGCCGCAGATATTGCTTGTCGAAATGATTGGCAACAGGAGGTTATTGATAAACTTGGCGATAAAGTATATTTGACTATTGATTTAGATTATTTTGATCCTTCGATAATGCCATCTACTGGAACTCCCGAGCCTGGTGGACTTACTTGGTATTCAACATTAACACTCTTAAAGAAGCTTGCGACACAGAAAAATATTGTTGGTTTTGATATTGTTGAACTAGCACCAAATCCCAATAGTCCTGCTTCTGATTTTTTAGCTGCTAAACTATATTATAAAATATTAACATATATCTTAGAAAAATAATTTTATGGAAACAAAAGGAGTAATCTCGAAATTTTTAGAGGAAAACTACAAGCACTTTAATGCTGCAACGTTGATTGATGCTTCAAAATCTTATGTTAATCACATTGACCAAGGAGGTAAAATGATGATAACCCTTGCCGGTGCGATGAGTACTGCCGAGCTAGGTAAAACCCTTGCCGAAATGATTCGTCAGGATAAAGTGCAGATAATATCTTGTACTGGAGCAAATCTTGAAGAAGATATTATGAATCTTGTAGCACATTCACACTATGTGCGTGTACCAAATTATAGAGATTTAACACCCGCGGATGAACGAAAATTGTTGGATAAAGGGCTTAATCGAGTTACCGATACTTGCATTCCAGAAGAAGAAGCGTTTAGACGTTTGCAAGAAAATATTTTTAAACAATGGAAAACTGCCGAAGATAAAGGTGAGAGATATTTTCCACACCAATATATGTATAAGATGTTGTTGAGTGGCGATCTTGAAAAATATTATGAGATTGATCCAAAAAATAGCTGGATGCTCGCTGCTGCCGAGAAAAATCTCCCAATAGTGGTGCCTGGTTGGGAAGACTCTACTATGGGAAATATATTTACTTCATATTGTATTAAAAATGAGTTAAAACCCTCAACAATGAAATCGGGAATAGAATATATGATGTGGCTTACTGATTGGTATCGTAAAAATTCTGGGGGTAGAGGTGTTGGGTTTTTTCAGATTGGCGGTGGAATTGCTGGCGATTTTCCAATTTGCGTAGTCCCTATGATGGAGCAGGATCTCGAATGGCATGATGTTCCTTTCTGGAGTTATTTTTGCCAAATATCTGATTCTACAACTAGTTATGGTTCTTATTCTGGAGCAATACCTAACGAAAAAATTACTTGGGGCAAATTAGATAAGGATACTCCTAAATTTGTAATAGAATCTGATGCAACAATTGTTGCACCTTTGATGTTTGCATGGATATTGGGATATTAATAATCGACGTAATAAGTTATTTGTTTTTATTTCGAGTTCCGAATTGGACAGTTTGTTTATTTACTGACCTTTACATTGCCGACAAAAAAATCAAATCCTATTTCTGTTAGTAAATTGAGTCAATATAAACGTCAGTAAAGACCACAAAACCAAACCACAAAATTGATTATTCTTTAAAAGAGTGGATGGTAAGTTAAAAAACATTAGAATTACAGTTGAATACGACAAAAAGGACGGAAGTAACTATTAATCAAGGGTGAATCAGTTGTTCTGAAATTGTGTGATATCTTCAAAAAAAGTCATGAAAACTGTTTCATGACTTTTGTTTTATTTAAATCTGTTTTTAGATTAACCCAAACCTATGATTAATTCAATTGAGCTTTATTTTCAGTGTTTAAAACTGCTTAAATCCCAAGGTTTTGCTGCAGATTCGTTTTTCTCTACTGCATCATATTTTGAGTGATATCTACCAGTACCGTATTTTTTGTCGTACAATTCTATCATTCTTTCCAATGGAAAGTGGCTTTGAGGATTAGCTTCTCTGTCTTTGGAATCTTTGCCACGCTTACAAAACAATCCTCTCTGCTCTATCAAATCGTGGGATAGGTGGTTAAAAGGTTTGCATTCGGGATAAATTTTTTCAATCAAAAACTCGACAAATTCCTGAGAATGATCAATATAATTATATTTTACTTCCCATAAAAATGTTGGCTGCTTAAAAATTTCGTAGAAACTAATCCCGAAGTATTTTTGAAATAGTTTTTCTCTTTCTTTAAAAATGCCAGGACTTGTATTCTGTGTCTTTTTTGTAGCGGCGACAGGATCTAATGCTGAAGCCCAAGGCTGGATATAAGGTGCGAATGAGCAGTAAGATAGACTCCAAAATGATAAGTCCCCCAATAAATCATTCCATCTAGTTTTTATCTGATCCCATTTCTGAATGTCGTTTTCGTGCAATCTTTCAATATCTTCAAATGCATATTTTAATTCAGTCGAGTTTGGCACTTTAAATTTATTGGCATTTGCCAGTTCGTCGAATTTTTCTAGTTTTTGTTCAACAACCTGAATATGAATCGGGGATATCGGATTGCTGAGGATAAATTCTTTCTGAGTTTCGAGTCCATTACGTGTTGAAACCGAGCCTTCCATTGCTTTGTCGAGACCCGTTTCTATTTGAAGGCGTAAAAATCTCGGCAAAGTCATGCCCGGTTTCTCTCCAAGATCAATAATGTCTTGAATTGGTTTTATTAAAACTTCGGGATTAGACATAACCTCAACTTCTACAGAGTTGTCGAAAGCATTTGGTTTTTTCTTAATGGTTTCTTCATAATCTTTTTTGGTACTTGATTTAATATTGTCTAACCCTCCAGCAGCAGAAAGGATTTCTTTATCAATATTTCTTTCAATATATTCCAAACCCATTTGCATATTTGCCTCGGTATCTTGTCCCTTTGCCTGTTCAATAGTATCTTGATAAGATTTGCGTATTGCAACAATTGCCTGCTTTAGTGCGTCAACATTTTGCTTAAGCATTGCAGCATCGTCGTATCCGCCTCCATCGTCCGACTGTGCATTTGCCTCGGCAGTGAGTATGCGTCCGTAGAAATCGCTAAATTTCCCATAGAGATTTTCATTCATTAGCTGAGCATTATACTCATTAAAATCAGAATGTTCATTTCCTAATTGTTCCATTCTTGCGTATGTTTCGCACATTTTATCGAAATCTGAACCAGAAAGATTTTTAGTTTTACATTCTTCAATCATATTTTTAAATGTACCCAAAATTGCATTGAGCATCATAGGATCTATTGGCATAACTTTGGTTTTTATCGATTAATAATTGATTTATATTTTGCAATCTGTTCCTCTACATGAGTTTTCGAAAAAGGCAATAGACGAAGATGTCTGTATTCGAGGGCTTTCTCCGGAATGAGTTTCCAACCAGATTGCCATGGGGCATTGTTTTCTTCAAGCATGGTCACCCCTTCTATAAGCGATTCTTTAATGTCAGCAGCCATTTCCATCATATATCTTTTATATTTATCTGGAACAACAGCATTTTCATATATGGTAATCTCATCAATCTGACTCCAATCATCAATGACTTTCCTGTGAGAATCATCCATTGACTCTTCCACGCTTGTTTTGCTGGTTTCTTCTGAAATCATAGCTGAAACATCAAGCAAAGTTTCGCAGGAGTCAATTTTTTCAAGAATTCGCTCAGATGCTTTCACTCTAAATACCTCTTGGTGTTTTTCGTAATATTTTTTTTCTATTAAGTTCTCGTCCTTTACAAGAGCTATTGCACATGCTTTGCCTAACTTTACTGCATCATCTTTAAAGTCGTCCAGACTACTGCAAGCCTGCATAGAATCTGACAATTGTTTTTCAGCCTTATAACTATTAGCATATTCGGGATTATTTTTATATTTTTCTGACCTTGCAGCGTAATATAATTTATATTCTTCTAAAATATTACTATCCATATTTTTATGTTTTTTATTTTAATTGCACTAAAAGACAGCCAAAGACTAAAGTTTTGTATCGTTTTTAATGTTGATATACAAAGATAATATTATTTTATTATATTAAAGATTGTTTTGTGAAATATTTTTAAAATCGGTGTTTTCGAGACATCCTCCAGTTGGCGGTGAGCTCATAAGCGAAGCGAATAAACCCATTTTAGACCTTACTTAATTTAATCATATTTGTTCTATCTTTGGCAGTAATAGGAGTGCTTGCAATATGAATAACATAATCTCCTTTTTTCACCAAGCCTAAAGCAAGAAGTTTTCCAATGGAGAACTCTATTGCTTCGTCAATTGAGTCAAAAATAGGAAAGTAAAAAGTTTCTACGCCCCACAAAAGTGGTAATGATCTTAAAAGATCTTTATTTGCAGTAAAAGTAAAGATATCAGATTTTGGTCGATAACTCGATAGTCTTATAGCAGTATATCCTGAAAAAGTAAATGGGATTATTGCTTTTGCCCCCACTTGCTCGGATAGGGAGCAGGCACTTTGACATAAGGAATCAGGAAGAAACCGAATACTATCTTTTTTTGATGGATGGTTTTTATGATAGATATTGCGGTTGTTTTCGGTAAAGTTGATGATCTTTTGCATTGTTTTGATAGTTTCGACAGGATACTTACCTATTGAAGTTTCTCCACTTAACATTAAAGCATCTGCACCGTCTATAACTGCATTTGCAACATCATTGGCTTCGGCTCGTGTAGGTCTAAAGCTAGTTATCATACTCTCGAGCATTTGTGTTGCGATTATTACTGGTTTTGATTCTTTAATGCACTTTTCGACAATAATTTTTTGAATAACAGGAACTTTGTCGAAGTTCATTTCAACTCCTAAATCACCTCGTGCAACCATAATGGCATCAGTAAGTTCGATTATATCATCAATATTATCTATTGCTTCGGGTTTTTCAATTTTAGCGATAATTCTTGTGCTTTTTTTGAAACTTGAAATATAATCACGTAAATGTTTAATGTCATTACCTTCGCGTACAAAAGAAAGTGCAACCCAGTCAACATCATTATTTAATGCAAATAACAAGTCTTTTTTATCCTTATCTGTTAAGCTGGGAAGACTAGTTTTGGTATTAGGTAAATTTACTCCTTTTCGTGAATAGAGTAGACCTCCGTGAATAATCTTTGCTTCAACTATAGAAACTCCGTCGCTTTTAACAACGCTAAGTTTGATTTTTCCGTCATCAATCAAAATAATATCATTCACTTTTACATCTTTTGCAAAATCTGTATAAGTCATGTAAAATGAATTTTTTCTATTTTGATTTTCATCAGTATGAAAACTAATATGTTCGCCGTCTTTAAGGATGTATGGTTCGTTTTCGACTATGCCTACTCGAAGTTTTGGGCCTTGTAAGTCTGCTAATATAGCCAGATTTACGCCCATTTCAGTTTCAAGCTCACGAATGGTTTTTATGATGTCTGCTTTCTCTTCTTGCGTGCCGTGCGAAAAATTTAATCTAAATACATCCAGACCTGCAAGTATCATTTCTTTTAATATTGCTTTTTGTTCACTTGCTGGACCTAATGTTGCTATTATTTTTGTTTTAGAACCTAATTGCATGTAATTATATTTTAATATTTGGTTACAAATTTAATGAAATATTTGTTGTGACAAATGTATGCTAGAAAAAAGTTAATAATTAAGTGATTTATTGGCTGATTTATATGTTGTAGCAAAGCCAAAGCCACCGACTAATATTTAAAATGTTTGTCAATAATAGTGATTTGTATAATAAGTGATTTTATATGCATCCGATTTAACTGTTATAAAGTCTTAATACTAATTTTACAAAAAAAAATATGAGATACATTTTAACTTTTCTTTTTCTTTTACTTATTCAAGCAGGGATGTTTGCACAAAACATTAGCAGAAATGAGGCTTTGCAAATAGGTGGAAAATTTTATACACGTAAAGCATCAGCTTTTTCGATAGAGAAATCTACGACTATAATTTGTAAAGAAGCATTGATAAAATCGCCGTCTGGTAATGAAAGTATTTATGTGTTTAATTACTCGTCTGGAGGTTTTGTACTTGTTAGTGCAGATCAAAGAGCAGTACCAGTTTTAGCATATTCTTTAGATTCTGAATTTGATACGCAAAATTTAGCACCTGCAACACAATTGTGGATAGATAAGTATCTTGAACAGTATGATTTAATTGTTGAAAATAATGTTTCGACTAATGATAAACTTATGCAAATGTGGGATGAAGTACGTACTGGTAATTTGAAAGATATAAAGTCTGTTAAAGGTGTTGATAAGCTTATTACTACACGCTGGAATCAAAATTACCCATATAATTATTATTGTCCAACGCACTCGCAGGGTCCAGGAGGACGAGTGTATGCAGGTTGTGTCGCAACTACTATGGCACAGATTATGAAGTTTTGGAATTATCCTGAGATTGGACGGGGGTCTGCTCGAATTTTTTGGGGTGATTATGTTGAGGTTGATTTTGCTAATGTTGAATATAAGTGGGAGGAGATGAGCACTTCGATAAATTCAATGAGCCGTGATGCTATTGCTGAATTGATTTTTCATTGTGGCGTTTCTGTTGGAATGGATTATGGTTATGAAGGATCAGGAGCGTCAATTGAAAATTCTTTTTTTGCACTAAAACAAAACTTTAGATATCGTGCCGGAATGTCCCACAAAAATAAGTATATGTATGAGGATTATGAGTGGAAATTTCTTTTGAAAGAAGATCTTGATAAGGGACATCCTATTTTATATCGAGGAACTGACGATGGTGGAAACGGTCATGCTTTTGTTTGTGACGGATATCAAGATACATCATATTTCCATTTTAACTGGGGCTGGGGAGGTTCTGCCGATGGGTTTTTCTATCTCGATAATATAAATCCACAAATGAGTTTTCAGTGGGGGCAAGGTGCTTTGTTAAATATTATGCCAATTGATGCAGCGTATTGTAATTCAATGGTTTATAATCAAATACAATGGACTTTTGATGATGGTAGTGGCCCAAATTATTATTTTAATAATCAAAATTGCGACTGGCTTATTTCTCTGACAGACCACAATGTCGAATTTGTTAAAATCAATTTCTTGAGATTTAATACTTTAGAAAATGATA
This sequence comes from Bacteroidales bacterium, assembly GCA_028702535.1. Lineage (GTDB taxonomy): Bacteria > Bacteroidota > Bacteroidia > Bacteroidales > ML635J-15 > Bact-19. The sequence goes on along the minus strand of JAQVOR010000004.1, from coordinate 872 downwards.
TATTATATATTTATGAAGGAAACTCTGATGCTGGAACTTTAATAGGAGAATATTCTGCTAATGATATCCCAACAGAGTTAATCGTTTATAATGACGAGGTGTATTTTAAATTTATTTCTAACTCCGAAGGACAAGCAGAAGGCTGGGAATTAATGTATGAAACCTCTGTGCTTGGTGTTGAAAATAATATAATGTCGGATATTTCAATTTATCCAAACCCTGCAAAAAACCAATTAAATATTGTAGGACTAGTTGATAATTCAAATATTACAATTTACGACCTAAGCGGAATAGTTATGAAAGAAATCTCTGCAAATAATAGAGTCTCTTGCAATATTTCTGATTTGTCGTCAGGGATTTATTTTGTTAAAATACAAAACGACCAAGAGTCACAAGTAGTGAAGTTTGTAAAAGAATAGGTTTTTTGTGATACTGTGATACTGTGATACTGTGATCCAGCGATACTGTGATTCATCCATCGGAACCGAATACCGTTTTTTGTGTGATTCTGTGATTCTGTGATTCTGTGATACTGTGATTCATCCATCGGAACCGAATACCGAATACCGAATACCGTTTTTTGTGTTATTCTGTGATCCAGCGATACTGTGATTCATCCATCGGAACCGAATACCGAATACTGAATACCGTTTTTTGTGTGATTCTGTGATCCAGCGATACTATGATTCATCCATCGGAACCGAATACCGTTTTTTGTGTGATTCTGTGATTCTGTGATTCATCCATCAAAACCGAATACCGAATACCGAATACCGTTTTTTTTGTGATTCTGTGATCCAGTAATCCCAACCGAATACCGAATACTGAATACTGAATACCGTTTTTTGTGTTATTCTGTGATTCTGTGATTC
>JAQVOR010000206.1 GCA_028702535.1 Bacteroidales bacterium | reverse complement strand
ATCTGAATTGAGGACAAGACTACTATTGTCAATCTTCAAACTATAAATTACTGAATCCTCAAAGTTTGAAAATGGGTGGATAATGGTATCTTGAGAATAAACACTATTCAATAAAATTTCATCAGCATTCACAAAGAGACACATTATTAATATAACGGCGGTAAATATTCCTTTTTTCATTTTAAAATAATTTTTTTAGTGAACATATTTTGGATTGTGAATATTCGGAGGAAGTAAACCCCAGGCTTAATTTCTAAATCACTTATCGATAAAACGTTGGTCTTTTTTGAAAACAACAATCGACCATTCACATCAATTAATTCAATTTTAGTAATAATGTCTTCAGATGAAATATTTATAATATCCTTTGTTGGATTCGGATATATATGAATAGCGTCTGTGTTTTTGGGTATAATCACAGACAAATCATCATAAAAACAAAAATCATAACTATCTGCATGGTAAGCTAATGCATCATTCTCCCAGTAACACAATAAACTCAAACTCCAGCCTACTGCACCTGAAAAAGCATGTCCAACTTCTAAAACTCCACATTCACTACCAATGCCTTCAATTATTGTTTCTTTTGCCTCCGGATAATCAATGCACATTAAATCAAATGCACGCTGATTATTACCATTAATATTTACAAAATAAACACTGTCAACAACTACGTTAAAATCATCATAAAACAGATGCTCTCTCAGTGGATTGTATAAATCTGTTATTGTATCTCCCTGACTCACAGAAAAATCATAAACACAACCCTCATCACCTTCTAAATTACGGTAAAATACTTTCTGATTATCCGTGCTTTGTCTTGCGTATCCAACACATGAGAAATCAATTGTATCAACATCTTCAGATAGCATTATCTTAAAATAATTTAAGCCCCCAATAAGCGTATCTCCTTCAAATTTCACAAAATATGTTTCAGGAGTATATGGCTCTCCATAAATATTATAATTATAATCATCAACGGTTGACCATAATTTCCAATCAACAACCATTGGCAGAACTTGAGCTCGAACTACGCTAAAACAAATCAAGAAAAGAAACAAAAGTAAAATATTTTTTTTCATAATAATTTAGTTTAGATTGTTAAAGTTTTATAATTTTCTCAGAATAAATATATGAATTATTGCAATCACTTATTCTCAATATATATATGCCCTTTATTAAGGCCTCCATATCAAACAAAACCTCTTTTCGACAAAGATAATTACCTGATTTTACGATCCTTCCCATAAAATCATAAATTTCTATTGACAATTGCTCTTCAGGTAAATTTCCAATTCTTATAAGCCCGTTAGATGGATTTGGGGAAACTTGAATATTCAACAAATTGGTTTTTTCTATTTTTGTATCTGACCACCAATGCGCTATTGTATCATACTGCCTAAGTCTTATCATTATCCCTTGTCCTTCCTCGACAGTTAGAGCTAAGCTAGAGTTGAAATACACACTATCCTCTAAAATGCCGTTACAATCCCATGTTAGATAATTGTTGATTTCAGGATATAGGGAGTCGGTACACATATAATAGCAATCATCATGACACGATATGTCACAGTTAAAAATTTCGGGATAAATATCAATTCTTGCTCTAGGTCTGTCAGAAATAACTTGATAAATATCAGGTAGGTTTTCACTATATAGTTGGGAATAATCCCATTTCATTGTTATTGGAAAATCTCCAACACCAACAAAGTTAATATAAGTATATAAATCCAAGTCATTTCTTATAGTCGTTTTTCTTATATCGTAGTAATTATCTCCACACCCTAATGAACCTTCAACATAAACATTAAAAAAGTCTAAATTTGAAAGGATATAATGTTCAATATCATAAAACTGCTCATCAATAACATCTGGTGATTCACTTGCACTTGGATCATATCCAATATACACAGTGTCTTTTTGTCCATCTGCAGTTTCAAAGTAAAATGGCATTATCCATTGAGGCGTTTGTTGTGCAAATACAATATTTACAAGTACTAGTAGTGAAAATGAAACTTTATATCTCATAATTTAATAAGTTTTAATGGTTGATAACCTGTATTATTGCTAAAATTTAAAATATAAATACCACTTTCAAAATTTTTCAATGAAACCTCAAAAGAGAGTTCATTATTTATCTCAGTTGAAAATAATGTTTTACCATGGATATTATATATTGATATTTTACCAGTAAAACTATCTGGACAGAGAATGTTATATGAACTATAATTTGAATTAGGATAACAAGAACATTCCATTTTAGGAAATGTTTTTATTGCTTCATTAATCCCGACTTCCCCGACTACCCAAAATAGTGTGGAATCACATGTATTAAACTCTGTATTGGTAAAAGCTAAAGTATCGTCTTTATATGAACAAACTAAATAGGTATTACTAGGATAGATTAAACCGTAAAGCATACTATAGTTAGGTCCAATACCTTCAATAAATCTCAGAGGGATTGACTCTACTGGTGATGTGTAATATGCCATTAAATGATTATTTGTATGACAGTTTAGTTCGATATTTTTACCATATTCATTGTAAAAAACATTTTGAACCAAAGCGTATCCTTGATTATCAGGTGAAGCATAAGCTAAGTCGATAAAGTTTGATTGACTTAAGTACATAGTATCACCAATATTCAAAGACATATCCATGAATAACACTTCATCTTCAGATAAACTGGTTCGTCTCCATACTTTTCCTGAAACTGTATCTTCACGAATTAAGAAGAATTGAAATTGGTGATATAAATAATCATTATCTTCAATAATGCCTAGAGATGTATGCTCATTTACTTCACTACCACCGAGAAACGTTTCAAATATTAAATATTTTGTTGAATTATCTCCAAATAAGGATTTGAATTGACAGAAACTTGATAAAGAGCCAATTACAAGTAATAATGATAATAGAATAATTTTCTGATTCATGACTTTAAGTTTTTTATGCGATTACCTAACAACTACACTTAACAACATGTAAATATACAAAACAATTATACAAAATGCAAACAAATTATATTGCCCCCCCCTAAATTTATATTGCAATAACTGTTTGTTATACCTACGGGGGTTGTGTTTGGTTTATGTTTAATTTTTGTAAGAAAAAGGAACGCTCAAATATATTCCTAAAATACATAGTCAGTATTATTCTTAACTGTGCAATTATTTAAATTTAGTCCCTTATTATAAATATATATTCCTCGCGCATTATTTTGGAATGTACTATTAGATATATATAGCGGTGATCCGCCATAAGTGAGATTGCCATATAAGCCATGATATCCATTCTCAAATATACAATTGTTTATTGTTACATTAGGCTGTCCGTAAAAATGGAAACTACGATGTGCATTATAAACTCCAGTAGTTGATGTAATTTTAACATTTTCAAAAGTAATAGATGATGTTGAACCGGTTTGCATTCTTGCACTAGACCCCATCTCAATTTTGCAGTTCTCGAAACGCAATTCGGCAAGTTCGGGAAAATGAACCGAACTTTGCTGAATTTCCATTTTTTTATCGTTTTTGCCTGTACCTTCTAAAACAAAAGAAGCATTTGTACCAGCAAAAATATTATCGGGAGCTGAATCAGGTCCGGGTTTGCTGAATTTTATGTAACCGTTGCCGGAGAAGGTGAAGGTGGCGTTGGTGCCTAATTCTAAAACACCATTAATATCAATATATGTTTGTTCATTGTAAAGATTGAGAAAGACATTTTCGTTAACAATTAAATTTCCATTTATAATTACCTCTCCTCCAA
>JAQVOR010000083.1 GCA_028702535.1 Bacteroidales bacterium | reverse complement strand
AAGTTGGGAATTATTAAAAGAATATCAAAACAAATTACTAAATTTGACATTAAAATGGAAGAAATTGGATTTGGTAACTCGCTGATTATCAATGATGAATTTTTACGTTAGTTGGAATACATTAAGAACTCCTGATCTGCTCTTGATTATAAGCTGCTTTCGCCTTTTTGTCGAACTCAAATTCTCTGTTTTTGCAGTAAAAATGTTTTATTATGCAAATGACTTTATCAATGTTTAATGCCTACGGAATTAGTCCCGCTCTGACATTATTGGCAACCAACAATTAGTATTTTACGCTCCACACAATGTATCATCTATAAAGGCGAGTTTCCAGCCATCAGGAGTATTGATGAAATAAAAACCGACTGGATTACCATATAAATTGGGAAGATAAGCTGCCATAATTTTCGCATTGGAATAGACGGTTTCTACTGGTCGCGTTTCAAAAGTCTCCGTATTTACAACCACATCAGGAACACGCTCAATGCTTACGTAATATATTATAGAGATCTCACTATTAATTTCACTAAAAAGTAGTTCACAAGGGCTTGAATTATCATTCACATATTCAAATATTAAATCACTGGTTGCTCTGGATTTGGTTATAAAATCATCCTCTTTAGAAAAACCGAAATCTTCGTCTCTCGTTCCCAATCTTGTTATCGTTCCGGGAGCATAGTAACGCCTCACGTCCATTTTCGGATCAATATAAGTTGCCAGGGTTTTATCCTTGTCGCGGAGCAGGGTGTTGAAGTTTTTCCCCCAATAGCAATCGTTCAGAAAGCCTTCAAGAAAAGCTGGAAACGACATTTCCACTTTGAATGAATTGATTACATGCTCAATAATATCTTTCATCATTACGTCCTCTTTCTCAGGATATAAAAATTGAATATTGAAATAGTTTTCGCCATTAAGCATGGCGTAATCAAAATGCAAGATATCATTTACCTTATATTGGATAAGATAGTGGTTGTCTCCCAGTTTTTTATTGGTAACACCTTCTTTCAATTTCAACTCTTCCTCATAAGCTTCGCCAATCATATAGATGTCGCCCGCTTCCAGAAAATTACTTTTATAATCGCAGTAAACAATAAGTTGAATATCCTGATTTTTCGACAAGAATTTTTGTCCGTCTTCATTTGTCGCTTCGCCTTGCGGAATAAGGAAATCTGGATATTCAACGGTGAATTCATAGCGATCGTTGTGGTAAGTTTCGTATTTTACGTTGCTTAGCTGTGCGTCGGTTTTGCCAGAGCTGCCACTACAAGCTGTAAAAAGCACAAAGACTACGAGTAAATGCATTAATTTCCTGACAAAAAATAATTGTCTGTTTAGAGTTGTCATAATGTTAAATTTTTATTAGTTATTGTTTACTACCTTGTCCCACAATGAGTTACATTTTCGGCAATTTGTTGAGTAACATCATCATTAATAACAAACAAGTTTTTGACATTATCAATGAAAGCCAAACTGTTGTTTGTGAGCCATATAGGTTCCTTAGTGCCGCTAATATCTGTTTGCAGTATTATCATCTGATTGCTGCCGTTTGCATCAGCTATGCAGTATGGACCATGACCCAAATCGCCAAACTCAAGCAAGGCTCCAAAAAGAATTTTTGTTTCATCTTGTGAAAATGTAAAATTGATAAATTCAGTCTCAACCCAATAATCTTCATTTTCTTTTTGCTTCAGCACATCAAAATTCAGATTATCTGTTAAGCAAACTTTTGAATTATTTCGTGTGTAATACAATTGTTGGTCAATAGTTTTAAAGTATTGTTCTGATTTATCGGATGAGAGTTGTCCAAAAGCCTTACTTATAAGCTTATAGTCGTATTCTTTTTTAGTAATTTTATTATTGGCAATAGAATATATCGCCATTGATTTAAAATCGTAGTATTCCCAATTAAAATTATGTTGTATAATTAGCTCATCATTGTTGAACAAGAGTGGACTTGCTTCAAAATATGTTTGGCTTATACAATCGTCTTTTTTGATTTTCCAATCAGTCAGCCATTGCGGTGTGAGCTCTGCTTCACTAATATCAGCTGACTTTAGCCATAACGAATTATCACGTTCTACACTATAATACAATGTTTTTCCTTCATCATCGAAAGTGAAATTAAAAATAACTTCGGATTCTTCTGCAAATTTTACTTTTTGGTCTTCATCAAAACTGTGGAAATACAATTCTCCATCAATCAAATAAGCTAAGGGGCATTGCATATAAGCAATATCAATAGTTTCTGCCGCAATTGTATCAGCCATTTTCTCTTCATTGTTGCCATTTTTTTTATTGCCACTAGTACAGGCTGATAAAACGGCTAAAATCACTAATAAATAAATTATTTTTTTCATAATTTTACTTTTTTATTGATTATATAATTATCTTTCATACAAACTTACAAAAAACTTAGGGTTTGTCAATCTTTAGGGACCAGTATTATATTCTATTTGTTTGACTAATTTATCTTTATCAAATGTAATTTCAAGTGAGCTAATTTCCCAATTTATGATAATGATTTCATCACCCTTTTTATTTTTGTATAAATAATCTTCATTTAATTTGAATTTTCTCATTAAAAAATCTTTATCGCAGTCTTTATCGCCGCAACTAATCCATCCAAAATTCTTTCCTGGTTGACTAATATAAGTGTGAATCATACGTTCATCATCATATATTAACTGAATGCCTTCGTACTCCAAAGTAGTAGTTGTTACAATACAACTTGTATCAATGTATCCAGAAGCTTCCAAAGGACCTTTTTCTATTAATTCGGATTTTGGTTCTCCTAATAAACGTTTTGCATCGAGGGGACTAGCTCCTAACTGAAAATTTGCGAGTATTAGATTTTGCAAAAAGGGTAAAAAGCTTTCTTCTCTATCTAAACTGATATTCATTGTTTCGATATAGTCAATCAAAAATGTATCGCCAGACGGTACAAGTATGAGAGTATTGAAAAAAATATCATCATCGACATAGTCAATAATAACTGTGTATATCAAATCCGCAACATGAATTATTGTTACATTTTCTAATTTATCTCCTGCTTCGATGCCGTTTCCACGTCCAAAAGCTGTCCAATTATCTTTATTTAAGTGATAAATATTTTTCCATTTGTTGTCAAAAGCTTTTTCGGCAGCAATTTGTGCGTTTTCAGTTTCAAAATTTGGATATTCAAAGATTTCGAGCTTTTCGTAATAAAACTCAAGATACTGCTCTGTAAAAACTTTTTCTTCATCAGGAAAACAGTAGCCATCAACATTATGACATAGAAAAATATTTTTTAGCCATTCTTCACTTGCCAATATTTGCTGTTCGTTTACTGTTTCTTTAGAAGAATTAGATTTATCATCATCTTTTTTATTAGAAGCTTGATTACAGCTTATCAAAATTAAAAACGCTAACATAGACCAAGACAGAATTATTGTAATAAAATTCCTTTTTTTCATGTTTATGATTTTAAAAATTTTAATATAATAAACTTAAAAGTTAAATTTCTATTTGATAAACATGTTATCGTCCCAAGTTTTGCTACCTGGCAGTTCTTTTACCTGTGAATAAAGTCCGGGAAAATTATCGACCAAAAAATATTCACTATCCCAAGGCTTGATAACACGAATAATATCTTTTCCGCTATCTTTTCCACCAGTAAGCACATAGTACTGCATGAATTTGGCATCCATTTTACTATTATATTCATAAGTAGAATTCATAATCTCCACTTCCACTGTATAAGGTTTTTCGGGTATATATCCGTTTTGTTGGTTTGCACCTTTAAGATAAGCAGCAACCTGATAAGGGCGTGCATAAGAATCATCCGTGCGTCTCAGTAATTCGTTGAGTCTGTGTATAATTCTATCTTTGCTCATACATCCAGGATTATTTGGGTCGTGCTCATTTGTGGTAGTTGTCAAAAACAAACATTTTTCGCCAATAGCAGGATATTTGCGATAAATTTCCATTGCTATCAATACCATTGTTACAGCACCTTGTGGCTCAGTAGCAATCTGTGCTTGCAATTCCTGAAACTTTTCAACCGACCAAGGAAAACGGTCAAAAGTGCAGGAGGCTTTATCGCTTAAATTAAGTTCATCGTGACTAATTTTACCAGCAAGCGTTCCAGTAATTGGAGCATTGTCTTTAGTTGCAGGCTCATTGAGTTTATTGTCGCCCTCAAGTGTATCTGCAGTTGCATTTTTGTCAGCAGAGGTTTTTTCTCCTGAAAAATTAGCATTATCGCATGCACTAACACCTATTGTTATAGCAAAAGCAATAAGTAGAATTAATTGTAATTTGTTGTTTTTCATGTCGTTTTTATTTAATTAATGATTATTAGTTATTTATTTAAATTTCTTGTTTTCTTATTTTCTATTTTCATTATCTTACCATCTCTACCCTAAGCATTCCTCTGTAACTTGGGATATTTTTCAAGTTTTTCAAGTAATCTATAGTAGCTTCTGCGGATGTGCGAAACAATCCCTGTCCGGGGTCTTTGTGTTCGTACTTATAACTTGAAGCCATATAATCGTTCATTACAACAGAATACGTTTTATCCATATCAAGAGGTTTACCATCGCTTGTAAAAAGTTCTACATTTTTTAGACTTCCATCAGAATTAAGCAAATAGCGTGTCGTCATTCCCGAGGGATAAATGGGCAAGAAATCATCGAGTTCGAAAGCGGCTAGAAAAAGATTACGCATTTCATGTCCTGAAAGATTGAACAGGACAATTTCGTTGCCGAACGGGTCCATTTCATAAACATTTTTGGTTAGTACTGGTCCTTTTGCAAGGCTTGATACACGCACACCGCCAGGATTTATAAAAGCGATGTCAGTTCCTGAGACCATACGAATAGCATCTACCATCAGAAATCCAACTTCTTCATAGTTTGAAAAATCGTCTTCGGCTATGGCAATTGTTTTGGTTAATGCCGGATTATTATTGTATTTTTCCACCATTTCCTGAATATCGGCACGACTATTTCCCTTTTTGCCAATGGCAAGCAAGCTCATTTCTCTGTCCACTTTTTTTTCGGAACTTACTGTGAACTTAATGAGCGTTGCATATTTAAGTTTTCGATCGGCTTGTGTAATCATAATTCCATTGTGGATTTGATCTTTTTCGACTTTAGTGTGTGAATGTCCACCAATAATTACATCTACGCTTTTTGCTGGTAGTTGCATAGCTAATTTCACATCCTCTTCAAATCCCAAATGATTTAGCATAACAAATACATCACAACTGTCTTTTAGAAATAGATATTCCTGAGCTGTTTTAAATGGGTCATTAAACGAAAATCCTTTCACATTATCGGGATGAGTGTCAGGTATTCCATTTTCGTTAATATCCAAGAAAGAAACGAAAGCTATTTTAAGTCCATTATGTGTTTCAACTATTTTGTAAGGTTTAATGCGAATATTTACATTTTTAGGAATTTCCATATTAGCACAAAGAAAATCGAACTGGGCCTTGTGTGTTAAATTTTCAAATCCTGCAATACGCGAATCAAATTCGTGGTTGCCAACTGCGGATAGGTCAAACTTCACCACATTCATGAGTTCAATAATGGGCATTCCTTTTTCGGGATACTGATCGTTTGCTGGATGCCCTGTTTGGTTATCACCAGCAGAAACGAGCAATAAATTAGGATAAATAGCACGTAAGCTGTCAAGCATAAATGCAAATCGGGGAAAATTCTCTAAAGCTGCATGTATATCGTTCACAGCAAGGATTTCTAAAGTTTTTAATTTGGGTAACTCCCCTACTTTAACCTTTTGGCTTGTACTACAACTTATTAGCAAAGAAGTGCTGAACAGAACAATAGCATAGATTACGTTTAATTTTGTTGAAAATTTCATCATATTTTTTATCCGTTTAATATATATAAATGACTTCCTTTACTTAGCTCGCCGTCAAAAGCAATACTGTTACCATAAGCATCGGTAATAATGGGCAATTTTTTAGGTAATGTTTTGTCTAGTTGTGTATAATAAGCACGTAATACATCTAATACTTTAGCCCCATTATGTATTGATATTTCTTTATCATTAACAAATATCTGCATATTATTATTTTAAGCGTTAAATCTCTAAACTATTGTTGCACAATATACACTTAAAATTCAAAACTTCTGAATTTTTCATGTTTTAATATGACTACACCTCTCCCATTATCGAAAATCAGTCTAATCATATTAATATAGAGGGCAAAGTTCAGATTTTTTTAGTCTTTTCTTATTCAATCCCAAATTCTTTAGCACTTACAGGATGATCTTCTTTTATTTGTTCAACATCCATAAAATCCATTATTCCAAAGAAATCTTTAAATTTTCGGTTTAAATTATTGCCCCCGTATGCTTGTAATTCTGGCATTTTTTCGTCAAACCTTTTCTCAAAATCATTCAATTCTGATTCAAATTTCTCCGCTTTTTTTGCCATAGCAAATAAGCTTTCCATTCCATATTGATGTCTTGTTTCTTTGTCTTTTTCGGCAAGCACTTTTCCGTATTCGACCATTTGCCCAACCGAAATTTTATGTAGTTCATCGATGTCCTTTTCAAAATCGGCATCTATTTTAGGGTGTTTGTCAAATAATTTATCGAGTTGCCGAAACACGTGAATATAGATTGCTGTTGTTTCTTCGGCAAATTGTTCTTTAGTTAATTTCTGAATTTCTGTCATAGTTTTAAATTTTTGTTATAAATTATTGTTACTGCATCCACTTCCAAAAAATTTCGTCGGGGCTACGCCCCAAACCCCAAATAAATCACATTTCGGCTTCGCTCAATGTAATTTATTTAATAGTTTTTTTATTTATGTCTTTCAATAAAGACTTATACAGTTGAGATATTGAACACTACCAAACGCCCAAACTGTTGTAAATAAAAGTAATAATGTTGTTTTTCCATAAATACATCCTAATATTGGTATGTTTTATCTGTCAAAGATAATTATTTTTATAAAACCAAACATATTTTTTGTAATTATTTTTTGTAATTGAGCAAAAATTAAGTTGCAAGTTATAGGTAATAGGAAAAATGATAATATCGCTTGGGGTGGGAATTGAGTGGGAAATCTGTTAATCGGTTTGCGGTTCACGGTTTGCGGTTCACGGTTCGCAGTTCGCAGTTCGCAGTTTGCGGTTCGGGGTTTGCGGTTTGCGGTTTGCGGTTCAAAAATTTTGAAGTAAGAACAGAGTTATTTTTCAATTCTTACATTACAGCAACGGTTGGATAAATCCGAGTGAACGAACGGGATTACTAGAAATAAAAAAAGATGAAAAAGAAACAATATCTTTTTCATCTTTATCAAAGTATTTACTAATATTTTTATTCTTTATTTTTCTTTTTCTCAATTGGTAAAATTCCAGCCATTTCGCCAATAACATTTACGAGGTCAGAGCCAGTTGGGACAACGATTTTAGCATTATCTTTAAAAGCTATTTCAAGAGTTTCTAATTTCTTTAAAATTTGAGCATTGCCAATAAAGTATTTATCTGCTGCCTCATTCACTAGTTTTATAGCTTCTGCTTCACCTTCGGCATGTAGGATTTTTGAGCGTTTAAAACCTTCAGCTTCTTTAATTTTAGAACGTTTTGTTCCATCAGCGGAAGTTTCGGCAGCAGTAGCATAATCGATTGCAGCAATTTTTTCATTTTCGGCTTTAACAACCTTGTTCATTGTTTCCTGCACGTCACTTGGTGGGTCTATTTGTTTTAATTCGGTACGAACAATATCAATACCCCATGATTTTGTCTCATCACATAATGTTTTATGGAGTTCAGCGTTAATTTTCCCTCTCTCACTATTTGCAGACTTTAGCGTTAAAGTTCCAATGATATTTCTCAAAGTTGTACGAGCAAGATTAACAATTTGCCACTGATAATTATCCACATTATACTGTGAACTTTTAACACTTTCTTCATCCATGTTTACTTTAAAATAAACTTGAGCGTCCACACTTGCATTAAGATTATCATTTGTAATAATTTCTTGCGGCTGAGCATCAACCATTTGTTCAGTAGTATTTACTCTATACAATTTCTCTATTCCTGGAATAATCCAGTGAAAACCAGGATTTGCATATTTTGAATATTTTCCAAGCCTTTCAATTAAACCTCTGTGAGTTGGTCGAATAATTCGGATACCAGAAAGCAAGAAAGCTATCACAAGTACTCCGATAATAAAATAATATTGAATTTCCATAAAAATAAGTTTTAGTTAGTTAATTAATTATAATTTAAGATTAGTCAAAGATAAGATAAAAACCAATAAGTTGTGATAATGTTTTCAATAATTAATAGAGAAAATAACATATTAAGCTATTTTTTTAGAGTTTTGATTACAAATCCCATTACAATAGTTCCAATTATTCCTGTTACCACAACCACGATTTTAGCAGGGATACTAGTTATAAATAAGATTACAGATAAAGCAATCATTAACCACATTATTAATATGGAATATATCTTTGTTGCCAGAGGAATAGCTTTATTTTTTTGGTATTGTGAGATGTATTTACCTAAAAATTTATTATTGATAAGCTTATTATACAATTTATCGTTTGACCTAATATAAAACCAAGCAGCAAGCAACATAAAAGGTGTTGTTGGTAATCCAGGCACCACAATTCCAATTATACCCAATAATACAGATAAACTGCCAAGAACTATATAAATGATTTTTATCATTAGCTTGCAAAAATAGAAAAAAGGAGTAAATCTATCTTATTAATCTTCGCTGATACTAATAAGTTTTTTGCGATAAACAGAAAAAAGTGAAGATTTACTAATTATTCCGATGTATTTATCGTCTTGTACTACTGGTAGGTTCCAAGAATTACTGACATTAAATTTATCCATAACTTCTTGCATAGTATCGCAAGCATCAACCACAATATCAGGCACTCTCATAAGGTGTTTTACCAATGTGCTTTGATAAAGCTCCTGCTTAAACATAATGCCTCTGATATCTTCAATGTAAACTATTCCTTTCAACTTACCGTCATTATCAATAACAGGAAAAATATTTCGTTTAGATTTAGAGATATAATCTACAAGTTCACCGAGATTTGCCTCAACAGGGACCTTTTGCAGATTATTTTCCAAGACATTTTCGATTTTAAGAAAGTTTAAGACTGCTTTATCCTTATGATGTGTAATCAATTCTCCTCTCTTAGCCAACTCATAAGTAAAAATGGAATGTGGTTCAATCAGTTTTACAATAATAAACACTACTGTAACTGCCATCATTAGAGGAACAATTAACTCATAACCAGAGGTAATTTCTGCAATAAGAAACAGACCTGTTAATGGTGCATGGAGGACACCACTAAGACATGCAGCCATTCCAACCAAGGCAAAATTACCAGGTGATAAAATTAACTCACCAGCAATTATATTAATCGAAAAAGCGAATAAATATCCTGTCATAGCTCCCGTAACTGCAGAGGGAGCAAATATCCCTCCTATTCCGCCTGCTGCAATAGTTATGCTTGTTGCCACAACTTTAAGTAAAATTAGACAAAGCATCAATATTACAAATAATAATGCTGATGAACCAATTTTATTAAACATAAATGCGTTGCCAGCGAATGCGTCCAAATCCCCATTAAGTAAGTGAGTAACATTAAAATAACCTTCGCCATACAGTTGCGGAAATATATACAATAAAAGTCCAAATAATAATCCACCTATGGTAATTTTTACAAGCTTGTTTTTGATTCTTTCAAAAACTTGTTGCACATATAAGAATATTTTAGTAAAGTATAATGAAACAAAAGCAATAATTACAGCAAGAAGCAGATAATAAGGTATATTTCCAGCTAAAAATGATTGAGTTATTGTATATTGAAAAAGCATACCTTCGGTATATAATAAATGCGTAACAATTGTACCAGTTGTAGAAGCCAGCAAAAGTGGGATTAGAGAAAAGCGAGTAAGGTCAATCATTAGGACTTCGATTGCAAACACGACTCCTGCGATTGGCGTATTAAAAATGGCAGAAATTCCTGCGGCAGAACCACAAGCAAGCAAGACAGTAATTTTTTTATAATCCATTCGTAGCCAACGACCTAAATTCGATCCAAAAGCTGCACCAGAACTAATTACAGGAGACTCAAGACCGACAGAGCCCCCAAGTCCAGCAGTAAAAACTGCACCAAGTACAGAGCTTATTATTTTATGAGAATCAATAATAGATTTTCGTCTTGAAATAGAATATAAAATCTCCTGTACATTATGTTTACTATGGTCTTTAATAACCCATTTTTTCATAATGTAAGTAATTAAGATACCAATAGTAGGAAGGATAAATAGCAGTAAACGAATTTCGGTAAAACTCTCATCTAGGACGAAATCGCGGAGAGAATAAACCGCTGTTTTTAATCCGTAAGCCAAAAAACCTGCAATTAAACCAATTATCAAACTGCAAAATAAGAAAAACCGGCGGTCATTTCGTCTTACAATGCTCCAAAGATGAATTTTATGAAATATGTTTCGAGGTTTAGACATTAATTTCACGTTTTTTATCTCCACGAAAGTAACAATAAATTTGATAAAAGAAAATAAGGAAATTCTTTTTACTATAAATTTGGAGTATTAATCCGCGATTTTGAACAATAATAGATATAGGGTCAGGAGTTCTGAATATTTAAAAAACCAACTGATAAGCCCATTTCCACACGCCTAATAAATGGAAGGAGAATACTATAATAATTACGACTAAAAACATACGTACAAACTTGGAACCTTTTTTTATTACAACATTTGCACCAACAATACCGCCAACAATATTGCCAATAGTTACAAAAAGAGCAACTAACAAATCAACTTGTCCGTTTATCAAAAAAATTATTAAAACAATTGGGGCATACATCAAAACAAGAAAAACTTTAAGAGCATTAGCCTGCACAAGATCATAACCAACATTTAAAACTAAAGCAACAAGTAAAATTATACCAACACCAATATGTAAAAACCCTCCATAAAACCCTATAAACGTAAAAATGAATAACTGCAAAACTCCAGTTTTAGATTGTCGTTCAACAGATTGGCCTTCGAGCCATTTTTTTGGATTGTAAAACATTGGGAACATCAATATCAATAGAAAAACAGCAACAATTTTTTCGAATACATTACCATCAATTGATATAGCCACTTCTGCTCCAAAAACTGAACCTATAATCATAGGAATTCCGAGTACAAGCCCTTTTCTTAAGGCAAGTTTATTTTTTTTATAATATTTGAATGAAGATGCAGCCGTTTGAAACAAAATTCCTGGGCGTACTGTTCCATTTATCATATTCACTGGCATACCAAAAAAAGAAAGAAACGAAAACATAACAGTAGTTCCTGCACCAGCCATTGTATTAATAAAACCTTGCAAAAATCCAACAAAAATTACTAGCAAATAAACATGCCATAATTGAAGGCCAAAACTATGTATTATTTCTGTTGACATTTCGCAAAGATAAATAAAAACATGAAAGATGTTTGATACTTCGCCAATAGATAAACATTAAACTTTTTCTACTGATTCTTTTAATGGTTTAAAACCTTCACCTAAAATTTCGTGTGTATTCATAACTGACACAAAAGCATCTGGGTCAGCTTCATAAATAAATTCTTTAAGTATTTCAAGTTCTCTTCTGTTTACTATAGTAAAAATAATCTGTTTATTATCTTCGCTGTACATACCTTTTCCGCTCAAGATAGTTCCTCCCCTAGCCATATCCTCTAATATTTTTGATTTTATCAAATCATATTTATCCGAGATTATAAAAAGGGCTTTATCATAGTTAGCTCCTTGTAAAATAAGGTCAACCACCTTTCCAGTAATATAAATCACAATCCATGAATATAATGGAATTTTCCAATCTTTAAAAGCTACTAATCCAATTAACACAATAATAGAATCAACAATTATAATTAGTTGTCCTAAAGGCAATCGAGTATATTTATTTAAAATCATAGCAATAACATCACTCCCACCAGAAGTTGCCTTTGATTTAAAAACTAGTCCAAGTCCTACACCTATAAGAACACCTCCAAAAATAGCAGATAATAGAGCATCCCCTTCTACTAATGGTACATCGCCTTGGAAATAGGAAAGTAAATCCACAAACAAAGCCATAGAAACAAAACCTAATACAGTTTTCCAGCCAAAACGTGGACCAAGCACTTTAATCCCAATAAGAGTTATTGGAATATCCATTGCGAGTGCAGACAAACCTGTTGGCAACCCAAAAATATGGTGCAAAACAATAGCGATACCATAAACACCACCAGGAGCGAGTTTATATGGCGAAATAAAATAGACATAAGCAACTGCCATAATAAACGTCCCAGAAAGAATCAAAATTATTGCCTTAAACCACTTTAATGAAAATATTTTCTCTTTAGTTACAAATGCCATAAGTCAGATATTAATTGGTTATAAAAAAGTGCAACAAAAACATTTATTTAATTCACATAAAACACAAGAAAAGTTATTTTGTTTAAACTTTTCACAAGGTTTAAAGACGGACATCATACAGTTTATTCACAAGTCTTAAACCTATCAATATCCTCTTCAATTATCGTATCAAAACCAAACATTAGTTTACGAAGCAATTTATTATCGACATCGTAATTAACATTTTCGATAGAGTTTAATGGTAAAATTTTGGGTGAAGTGCCACTAATAAATGCTACATCAAATTTTTTTATCTCGTCCATACTTATATCTATTTCTCTTAATTCGACTCCCATTAAATTTACGAGCTCAAAAATTTTCAATCGTGTAATGCCTGATAATACATTTTCTGATTTTGGGGTAAACAATGTATTATTTAAAATAAAGAATAGATTTGAACGACTTCCTTCAGTTAATATCCCATTCTCATGATAATATAAAACCTCATAATAATCAGTAGTACTTAATATATTATCAATTTTTTGTCGTATTTCATCATGCCAGATCTTTTTTTTAGGGTTTGGGCGTTCATGCTGGTAAAGGCAAGTCTTAACGCCATATTTATATTGGTCTGGTTCGGGATAATGATGCTTAATTTGCTTAACATGGATTTCACATTTTGTAGTGTTTCCCGAGACTATAGTATCAATTCGAAGATTTCCATTATCGATATTCAAAGTTTTAATAGTATTGCAAATTTCGTCACCAAATTTTTTTTCACTTACCGCTTTTACATTTAAAACATTAAGTGAATTCAGAAATCTTTCGTAATGCTCGTTAAGAAATAAAGGTGCTGAGTTTATTACCCTTATAACTTCATATATATTTATTGTTTGCACTTTTAGTTATATTAGTTGAATTGTATCGGCAATTAATTTTATTAATGACTCTACACTTTTTTTAAAATTACCCAAGACGATCTCAATAGATACAGGTTCTTCATCTTCTTTCCAGCAATCATAATCCGTAGAAATTGCAATAACGGCATAAGGGATACCCATCTCATTAGCTAAAATAGTTTCGGTAGCGGTACTCATATTAATCATATCTGCTCCCCACATTCGGAACATATTAGATTCGGCTTTTGTAGAAAACCTAGGTCCTTCGATAGTAATTATAGTACCCGCATTATGTAGAGTAATATTTGATTTTTGAGCTGCAATTTTGATTTTTTCTCGCAATTCCTTTGAATAAGGTTCTGCCATTTGGCAATGTTGCATTTGTTCTGGCTCAAAACTATCATGAAAAGAGAAAACTCGATGTTTAGTAAAATCGATAAATTGATCGGCAAGCACAAAATCGCCTGGTTTTATATCTTCACGCAAACTTCCACATGCAGTAGTTGCAAGAATCATATCACAACCCAAGTCTTTTAAAGCAACAATATTTGCTCTATTATTAACATTTGTTGGTGTTATTGTATGTTGTCTGCCATGCCGAGAAATAAGGGCAATTTTATGTCCAAACATTTCGCCAGTTAAAATTTCGGACGAAGGCTCACCGTATTTTGTTGTAAGTTTTATTTGTTTTGGATTATTAAATAGTTCACTATTCTCAAGTCCTGTTCCACCAATTATTCCAATCATAAGTTTAATTTATTCGTCGTCATCTTCTTCTTCAATATCATCATCATCTCCAGTCAAATTAATAGCAATAGCTTTTAAGGCTTTAGATTTTAGTATATTTTCTGGTTTTGGAAGTGTTGATTCAGGATTATCTATCTTTTGAAGATTCCACTTGAGTATTTCGTTATCAGGAAAATACTGCAATCCTTTCATTGTTAAATACTTGGCACTATCAAGTAATGGTTCATCAAGGCTAATCAAATGATTTACATATAAGTCGAAACCTTCTAACATCATAAATTCGGTATTTTGCACATTTCCTTGAGTTCTATTATTCATAGTATTAAAAACAGAATCGAAAACTTCTTTTGCCGTTTCCATATCGCCAATCATTGCACTTAAAGAACCATGCAAGAAATATATATTAATATCTGTATAAGTTTTCATAATTTTTCTAACATACGAATTAGCCTTAGACACTTTGCCACTTTCGACATAATGTTCTACATAATAAATTCCGCTAATAGCAATTTCTTCTAGCATATTATTATTTTCGGGATAGTAAAAACCTGCTTTACGGTCTTTTTTCTTTGAAAATACTGAATGTTTGAGTGCTAACTTATAAGCTTGAGCATATTCTGGGACTTTCATCAACATTGTTGAATCTTCCAAACCCATAAGGAATATTTTATTATAAGAAGCTGCAAGGTATAAATAGACTTCGGCATCATTACGATATTTTTCTTTTAATATCATACGATCTGCTTTAAAAGCACAATCCTCCCACTGTTCTTTTTGGTAATACTCCGCAAGTTTTTTATGTACACCACCTTTTACTTGTGCAAATAATGGTAATCCCATTAAGCCAAGCAATACAATTGATACAATTTTTCTCATAATCACACAATTTAATTAAAAGCGAAAAATATAACTTATTATTTACCCTTAAATCCGCAACAAAGTTATTAACAAAAGCAGTCAAAACACTGTGTATAAGTATTTTACACAGTGTTTAACTGCTCGAAAATTTCACCTAATTTAGTGATTGTAAACAAAAAAATAGGATTAAA
>JAQVOR010000205.1 GCA_028702535.1 Bacteroidales bacterium | reverse complement strand
TTGTTCTATTGTTCTATTGTTCTATTGTTCTTACTTCTATTGTTCTATTGTTCTATTGTTCTATTGTTCTATTGTTCTTACTTCTATTGTTCTATTGTTCTATTGTTCTAATGTTCTATTGTTCTATTGTTCTATTGTTCTATTGTTCTATTGTTCTATTGTTCTATTGTTCTATTGTTCTATTGTTCTTACTTCAAAATTTTTGAACAAGCGAACAGATGAACATTCGAACATCCGAACATCCGAACCGAGAACCGAGAACAGAGAACCGAGAACAGAAAACCGCCTACTCCCCCAATTCCTTATAATATTCAGCAAGTTTTTGGGCATAAGCTTTTGCAAAATCGTCAAGTTTTTCGGAATCCCAACCTCTATACACAATATTTTTTGTATTTATATCATATACAACCCATCTTGGATATTTGATAAAACCATAACCATGATTAAACGCAAAAAAAGCATTTGGTACGTATTTGCTAAAAACATCTTCACTAAAAACAAACTCATCGTGGTTTATTCCAAGTTGCGACAAAAGACTTGCACTTATATCAGACTGGTCAAGAGTTTGGTCATACACAAATGGCTCGCACGAAATTGCTCCTCCTGTCCAAAGCATGTAAATATGGAATTTTTGTTTATCCCACACTTCTACTCCGCCGTATCTTGAACCATGGTCAGATACCAATATTACAAGCGAATTATCCCAATCGGGAGAGTTTTCTAAATCAGTTAAAAAAACATTAAGACAGGAATCAGTATAATAATATGCATTTTGAGATCTTTGTAGTTCAGTTTTATTACCGTAAGGACCAACAACAGGAACATCATAAGGCTCATGAGAGCTAAGCGTAAATAACACAAAAACAGAAGTATCATCAGTAGCACGAATATCGTTGAAGAATAAATTAAACATACATTCGTCATGATAGCCCCATTTGGTTTCATAGCAATCCATTTCAAGATTGTTGGAAGATATAATGTTCTGGAAACCAGCATGTTTGAGATATGAGTTCATGTTCGAGAAGTTTATATCACCGCCATAATAAAATGAAGATTTATACCCATTTTCAACCAATTTAGTAATTAAAGAAGGTAATTTTCGCGATCTTCTTGGGTCTTTCATTACTGAATAACCTGGTAAAGCTGGTACAGAACTAAAAATTGAAACAATTCCTTTTTCACTTCTATCGCCATTTGAATAACAATCTGTAAATAATATTCCGGCATCACTATGTTCAAGTAATTTTTTGGTAACGCTATTTTTAGGATCTTTTAAGTTAATTGGTTTTTCGGCAAAACTTTCAAGGATTACAAAAATTATTTTTTTAGGTTTTGCGTTCAAAACATTTATTACTGAATCGGGCGATTGCTGCGATAATTTGAACTTTGCATTAAGCTCATCTTCGTCAAAATATTCATAAGATTTAAAATCAATTTCATCAGCAAACAAACTGGCACCAGAATTCCAAACAACATTTATCCCTGCATGATTTAGAAACATATTATCAGAAAAGTAAGCTGAGCCTGTATTTATTGGTGCTATCCCTACTCCACCTCTTATTGGTATTATAAGTAATCCAGCAATTAATAAATAAAATGCAGCCCAAAACTTTTCGGCTTTTAATTTTTTGATTTTTTTCCCAATAAACAGATAATATATCCAAAACATTCCAAGAGCAAGATCAAGATACAAAAACACAAGTAAAACAAATCGCCAATTACTTGTAGATGAATTAATTATACCAGGAGTATTCATATATTGCAATGGAGTGTCATCAAGTCGAAATCCCCAATATTTATAGACTTCGGCATCTCCGATAATTATTAACGAAAAAACAGCAATCAAAATCCCTGTGAAAATATCAAGAGAAATTTTTAACACCTTATGTGATTTGAAAAATGCAGCAAAAATAAATAGTGGAATTGCAAAAAAACCAATATAAGAAACCATTGATAAATCAAGCCTAAAGCCATGAATGAAACTTGCACAAATATTCCAAAAACCTGCCCCATCAGCTTCTTTAAGATTAAATAAAAGAAAATAAATTCGTGCAATCTCAAAGAAAAACAGCCAGAATAACAGATAATATAAATATATCAGAAACTTTTTCGCTTTCATAAATTTGCAATATTACGCATTACAAAAATAGGAAAAGAAATACAAATCTTTATCAAATTATATTTTAGAATTTAATTAGTAAGTTTATTTTACATATTTAATATTGTAATAACAAAGTAATCAGAGAGATACAGCACAAAACTAATAAAAATTAAAAATAATTAAATTATGACAGTCCTAATATATATTCTAAATTTGCAAATAAAGAATTTAAGATTGATATATGAATAATAAAATAAAAATATTATTGATTCCGTTCATCATAATTTTTGGAACTATTACAGCTCAAGAAGAACAATCAGTGGAAAAATTAAAGTCGTATCAAAAGCTTGAAGTTGGATATATGTTTGGTGGTCAAGCTTATAATGATAATTTCAGTTATAATCCTGGATTTCAGGGACATGGGGTTTTTGGCTTTCACATTAGCAAGAGATTTAACGTCGGATTTGGCATAGGTTAGTATCAACTTACTAAGGAAAGGTTTTTGCCAATTTTTGCTGAAGTTAATGGTTATACCAAAGGAAATGATAAAATTTCTAATCTTATTACTATGCAATTAGGATATGCTCCAGGTTGGTACAATGAACAGATAGGCTATAGCGATTATCATTATAGTGGTGGAATAATTTTTGATGCTGGTTTTGGCTTACAAATTAAAATTAACAATACTGTATCTGCCTATTTTAAATTATCGTATCGACATCAGTTTGCACACATATCATACGAATTGTTTAGAGGCACAACTCATTCAGAGTCATTAAATTACGATTTATTAAATATTGCTTTTGGAATTAAATATTCAAAATAATTTGAGTAGTTATATTTTATGATAAAAACATTACAAAATAAAACTTGCTTTTTGGTACTAATACTAATATTGATAGTATCAAAATCAATATCACAAGACATTGTAATAAACGAAGTTGTATATTCTAACAAAACTTGTTTACAAGATTCTCATGGCGACACCCCCGATTGGATTGAGTTATATAATACATCAAATATTAGTATAAATTTAGAATCGTATGTACTTTCAGATGGTTCGGAATCTGATGATTACTGGTATTGTCCTGCTTACGTCTTAGCGCCGGGCGAATATAAAATAATTTTTGCTTCAGGTAAAGATATTCGAGGAGGAGACGAATGGCATACCGATTTTAAATTAGGTTTAATGAAAGAACAGGTTTTCCTACTGAATCCACAATTAAGCGTAATTGATTTTATTACTATAAGATGTGTTCCTGCTGATAATAGTTTGTCTTGTAAACCTGATGGCAACACTTTAAACCGAAAAATATGTATTCCAACTCCCAATATGAGTAATAATGATGCCCAAGAAGTTGAGATTAACTTTTTGTCTGATACGCTTACTGTAAGTCATGCCAGTGGTTTTTATAATGGAACTATTGGCGTTGAATTAAAAAACACACAGGCTGCAAATCAAATTCATTATACCTTAAATGCCGATGACCCTAATTCTAAAGACAATGTTTTTACCGAAACACTTATTTTAGATGATAGGACTCAATATAAAAACAGATTTGCAAATAAAACTGAAATAAATTTTAAAGTAAGTGATGATATTTTTAAAGCACAAGTATTACGAGCACAAGTTTTTAGTGAAGGATGTCCAGCTAGTAACTCTATAAACCACACTTATTTTATCAGCAACACGGCAACA
>JAQVOR010000204.1 GCA_028702535.1 Bacteroidales bacterium | reverse complement strand
ATTCCCTCTATACCAGGTTGCGAATATCTTGGTGCTCTGTTTGTAGAAGTTTTAAACTCTGTATTTCCAAGTCCTCCTTTTCCACCTTCAAAAAGGATTACTTCATGATTATCTTCGGTTATTTCGCATAATAGTTCTCCCGTTTCAGCGTCTTTAACAATAGTACCGAGTGGGACTTCAATAATCCTGTCGTTACCGTCTGAACCTGTTCGATTTACTCCACTCCCCCCCTGTCCATTTACAGCAATCACATGGCGATTATATTTTAGATGTAACAATGTCCACAAGTTTGGATTAGCTTTCAAGATAATATGTCCACCTCTCCCACCATTTCCACCATCGGGACCTCCAAACTCAATAAACTTTTCCTTACGAAAGTGTGTTGATCCAGCACCACCACTACCCGACCGGCAATAAATCTTAACATAATCTACAAAATTCGTTGTTGCCATATTAAATAATCTCTAAATATTTATCTATTACCGTCTTAATATTATAAAAAACTTCATCAACATTACCATTACCATTAACAAGCTCGCACTGTCCTATATTGATGTAATAATCTGTTACCGACTTGGTTCTTTCCTGATATAAACGTAATCTGTGTTCTATTATTTCAATACTGGAATCATCGGGGCGATTATACTTTTCATTTCTATTCAACAATCTTGATTTTAACTTATTTTCATCTACAACAATTGAGATACAGATATTGTTTGTGATTTTTATTTGTTTAATAAGTTTATCAAATTCAAGACATTGATTTTTTGTTCTAGGGAATCCATCCAGCACCATTCCCTTAATATGCTGATTATTTTTAATAAAATTAGTTATCATTTCACAAGCTACATTATCTGGGACAAAATTTCCGTCATCAATTTTAGCCTGTGCGAGTTTACCTAAATCTGTCGAAGCCAGGATTTCACGGCGTAAGATATCACCAGTAGAAATGTGTTCAAATCCGAGGTGTTTTGCGATTAGTTTAGCTTGAGTACCTTTTCCGCATCCTGGAGGACCTGCAATAATAACAGTTTGCATTACACTTTTTTTTAATA
Source organism: Bacteroidales bacterium (assembly GCA_028702535.1). Lineage (GTDB taxonomy): Bacteria > Bacteroidota > Bacteroidia > Bacteroidales > ML635J-15 > Bact-19. Next base: position 2,754 of record JAQVOR010000204.1, on the reverse strand, counting down.
AATCTATAAAAAAAAGCGGCTACAAGCCGCTTCAAATCATTATAAAAAATCAATTACTTAATAATCGTTTTAAAAGTATCATTATCAAAATATTTATAGAACTCCATATCTTTAGCAGCAAGTTCTTTTAATGAAGAATCTTTAGTGCAAGCAGTTCTAAGGTTATTAAATAATACGTCTGTATCACCTTTGCGAGCACCTGCGATAGCTTTAAGATAAAAATTGTAAGCATCGTCTTTATCTTTTCCACAATCAGTAGCTTTAATAGCACCGTCATTGTCTCCGCTCAAAAGTTTTGCAAGTCCAGCATTAAAAGAGCAATTATCTCCGTAGAAGTTAGCAGCTTTATCATACTCACCAGCTTTAATAGCAATCACACCTTGTCCATCACTTGCTTCGGCAACACCCGTAGCAGATTGATAACTTGTTTTAGCCTCTTCGATATTACCTTCAGCAAGATACACGTTACCAAGGTTATTAAAAACAGTAGCATTTGCTTCTAAACTTTTAGCTTTTTCGATTGAAGTTTTGGCACCTTTAATATCACCATCTTTATATTGTACACAAGCAAGGTTATTGAAACCTCTCCAATCTTTTGGATATACCTCAGTTGTTTTAGTATAAACGGCTAGTTTTTTGTCAGCATCTTTAGATATAACACCTAAGTAAAGCATTTCTTCAACAGAAAGTTTTGTAGGATTAGCATTAAATAATGAATCTATTTCAACATCAGTATTACCAATAAGCATAATATTTACAAAAACTTCTGAACGTCTTAACATTGGGTGGATAAGTTTTTCGAGTTCTTCGAAAGTTTGAGTCATATTACGAATTTCCTCTTCTCTTTTAACAGGATCTGTATTCATATTAACAACTCTTAAAATTAAATCTTTATCAGCAAGATTAGATGCCGAAACAGCTTTTTTGAAACCGTCCCAGTCTTCTTCAGTTACAAGATATTTAAAGAAGTCGTCTTTTTTAAACTCGTCAATTTTTTTGAATTCGTTTTTCACAAATTTGTCAATTGTTTTTGAACGATCATTAGATACTTTAGTATTGATTTCTATTGGTCCTTCAGGAGAAGCGTAAGAAATAAGTTCTACACCAGTAAACTCTTTTCTTTTATCTTCGTTTACGGCCTTAACAAATTCTTTTAAAGCAACAATTTCGTCTCTTTTTTGCTCAGCATTTTTTAGTTCTGCACGATTTTTATCGTAGTTAACAAGACCCATTTTTGAATCTGGAAGATCCTTAACGAATTTATCTTTTGCTGCACTTGAGCTACCAATCATTTTCACTAAGTCTGGAGTAGCAATAATACCTTCAGCGACAACTTCGGGTTCAAAATCTTGAGTTTTTTTGCCTTTAGTCGCAGTAATTCTAAGCTCAAGAGTTGATCTTCTCATTTCTGGAGTGTAGTCAAATTTCTCAGTATAACTGAATGCACCGCCTGCTTTATAATTAATCACGTTTGCATTTCCATCAATTTTTTCACCCTGAATATAAACAGGAGTTAGAGCTTTTTCGCCACCTTCATAAACCAAAGTTGGAGTAACTGTAGCCGTAACTTTTTTGTTAAAATATTTCTCTGGAAAATTACCTTTAATACTTACTGCAACTTTATCTGCGTGCATTTCAAGTACTTTAGGATTAACTGAGTAATTAATATCGTCAGCATTTTCAATCATTTTCTTCAATCCATTACAGTTCGATAATGTAAAAATCGCTGCAATACCAAGAACTAAAATTAAGGTCTTTTTCATAATTTATTCATTTTATTATTTAACATTTTTTTCCTTTCACACGTATTTGAAATACGATTATGCAAAAATAACAATGATTTTTATAAAAAACAACACTATTTAATACTTTTTGCATTTTTAAAATAGAATTCTGTTGATACCCTTAACATAATCTTCATCAAATATAGTATTAACAAGGTTTGTATAATCATTTTCACTATTAACAAAATCAAGAAAATTTGTATCAACCACTAAAACTTTAAGGTCTTTTTGCTGTTTAAAGAACTTAAAATAACCATTTTCGATATTTTTTAGATAGTCAAATGAGATATTTTGCTCGTATTCTCTGCCTCTTATTTTGATATTTTCGAGCAAATTATCGACCGATTTGTGTAAATATACATACAAATCAGGTTTTGGTAATGAGCCATAAATTATATCAAATAATTGTCTATAAAGTCTATATTCATCTTCTTGGAGCGTTGAAGACGAAAAAATCAGAGATTTCATAAAGAAATAATCTGCTACTATCAACTCACTAAACAGATCAAAATTATCAAGGTGTGTTTTAAATTGTTTATATCGATCAGCAAGAAAAGACAATTCAAGAGGAAAAGAATATCGCTCGGGATCTTTATAGAATTTTGGTAAAAAAGGATTGTCAGCAAATTGCTCCAATATTAGCTTAGCATTACGTTGCTTTGCAATTTTTTGACAAAGCGATGTTTTGCCAGCACCAATATTACCCTCTATGACAAGATAACGTAAATCCATAATTCAAAGTAAATAAAATAAAGCTTATGAGGGATGCTTTTTTATTAAAAGATATTAACCGTTTAAAGAATTCTGTGATTCTGTGATCCTGTGATCCTGTGATGCTGTGATCCTGTGATACATCCATCGAAACCGAATACCGAATACTGAATACCGAATACCGTTTTTGTTGTGATTCTGTGATGCTGTGATGCTGTGATTCTGTGATTCTGTAAAAAAAATCTTAAAAAAAAACGCT
>JAQVOR010000203.1 GCA_028702535.1 Bacteroidales bacterium | reverse complement strand
GCAATATCAACAGGGTGCATGTCCTGCAATAACTTGACGGCTTCTTCAGCATCACGAGACTCGATACTGTTACGAAGATTTTCAAAAAATTCCTTATTTAATTCTATTGCCACTATGAGTGTTTTAATAATTAAGTGGTGCAAATTTAGGATTATCTTTTTACGATAGAAATTTTTTTTTCTTATTTATGGAAATCGCTGAAATTTTAAGGGAAATGGAACCGCAAAGGGAGGAGCAAGGGAAAAAATAAAATCACAAGGGACGCGAGGGAAGGGAAACCGCAAACCGCAAACCGAACAAACTGCAAACTTTCCCCAGTTTATCTAAATATCATCTTTGTTAGCTCGAGAAATTCAGGGGGCGACAACTGCTCGGGTCTTTTATTAAAAATTTCGTCTGTTGTATCAACATGTTCGGGCAAAATACTTTTTAATGAATTTCTCATTGTTTTTCGCCTTTGGTTAAATGCTGTTTTGACAACAAGTTTTAGTTTTTTAAATTCCAAATCTTCGTAATCGGTAGTAATACGGGTAAATCTTATTACCGCCGATTTTACTTTTGGTGGCGGAAGAAAAACATTTTCATTTACAGTAAATAAATACTCAGTTTTATAATACAGTTGCAACAAAACACTTAAAATGCCATAAGTTTTATTACCATGAATTGAGGCAATTCGTTCGGCAACTTCTTTTTGTATCATGCCAACTAATTCGGGGATATTCTCTCTGTTTTCAAGCAGTTTAAAGAATATTTGACTTGAGATATTATATGGGAAGTTACCAATAATACAGAATTGAGCATCAAAATATTCGGGTAAAGATATTTTTAAAAAATCTTTATGCAAAAGTGTAAACTGCCCAGTATAATGTTCATTTAGATAATCAACAGACTCTTTGTCTATCTCGACAAGGCTTAATTTATATGGCTTTTGAATTAAAAACTGTGTTAAAACTCCAGTTCCTGGACCAATTTCGAGAACATCATCATTATTCTCATTTAACAAGGCATCGGCAATTTTTGATGCTATGTTTTTATCTATTAAGAAATGTTGCCCAAGATATTTTTTTGCCTTAACCATTCTGCAAATTTGCACAATTATTTATAAATCTCCTAAAAGAAATATTATCTTTGCCAATAAATAAATAGTGTTTGCTCATAATGTTAGATTGTTTAAATGGGGATTGGGTTTTGGGTTTTGGGTTTTGGGTTTCGGGTTTAGGGTTTCGAGTTTCGAGTTTACTCGCTTCGCTCGTGAGCTAAAGGTTACTCCCTGCGGTCGTGAGCTCGCCTGCGGCTCGGTTCGGGTTTAGGGTTTCGAGTTTACTCCCTGCGGTCGTGAGCTCGCCTGCGGCTCGGTTCGGGTTTTGGGTTTCGAGTTTAGGGTTTAGGGTTTACTCGCTTCGCTCGTGAGCTCGCCTGCGGCTCGGTTCGGGTTTTGGGTTTCGAGTTTCGAGTTTCGGGTTTACTCGCTTCGCTCGTGAGCTCGCCTGCGGCTCGGTTCGGGTTTTGGGTTTCGAGTTTCGAGTTTCGGGTTTACTCGCTTCGCTCGTGAGCTAAAGGTTACTCCCTGCGGTCGTGAGCTCGCCTGCGGCTCGGTTCGAGTTTTGGGTTTCCAAACTAAAGGGAATCAGGTTAAAGACATTGCTCTCGAACATTTTGGACAAATACTGGCTTATTACAGACACAAAATAATTATAAATTGAAGAAGAAATATAAAAATATAATCAAGACTTTTCTTTTTATTAGTATAGGGATTGGTCTATTTTACTTAGTTTATAAGGATTTTGATATTGATACAATATTAACCGAGATAAAAAATGTAAATTATTGGTGGTTTATACCGATGTTTATTATGGGTATATTAAGTCATGTCAGTAGGTCTATACGTTGGCAAATGCTATTAAACTCTGATGGCAGTAATGTTAAATTTGCTAATACTTTTATGGCAGTACTAAATGGCTATTTTGCCAATATTGCATTACCACGTTTGGGCGAAGTTACTCGATGTGCGATAGTTTCAAAATATGAGAAACAAAATTTTAGCAAAGTTTTAGGTACAATGGTAAGCGAGCGAATTACAGATGTTCTAATGCTTTTACTAGTTACAATTCTTGCATTTTTGTTACAATCGACACAAATTTCACAATTTATCGCTAACAATCCCGATTTAGGAGTGAAACTGCAAAAATTTGTAAGCTTACCAATGATAATAGCCTATATAATTGTTGGAAGCATAGGAATTATTTTTTTAGTCAGCCTCTTAAAAGGAAAATTAGAGCATATTGCGATATTTAAAAAATTAGCTGAGTTTATAAAGAGCTTTTGGAAAGGAATATTAAGTATAAAAAAAGTTAAAAGCCCATTTTGGTATTTTTTCCACTCTGTTTTTATTTGGGCAATGTACTTTTTGATGCTTTATATTTGTTTTTTCGCCTTTGAGGGTTTTGCAGAATTAGGAATAATTACCGCTCTAATAGTGTTTGTTGCTGGAAGTTTTGGAATGGTGGCTCCTGCTCCTAACGGAATTGGTGCTTATCATTTTATGATTATTCAAACTTTTGTTTTATACGGTATAGCTACCGAAAAAGCTGCTGCTTTTGCTTTGATAGTTCATGGAATCCAAACATTTATCCTTGTAATTGCTGGATTAGCCTCTTTTATTCTATTACCTATTATTAATAAAGAGTAAAAACCAACATGTCAATACCTAAAAAGTACAAAAAGGTTTTTGTAAATGTTTTAAAACTTATCATCGCAATTTTATCCTACGGTTTTGTTATTTACAAAATTTACAATTCGCCAGATATTAAATCTTTTGGCTTGTTTTTCCATAACATAAGCACCTCTCAATACCTGCTATTAACGACAATTCTAATTTTAATGATTGTCAATTGGTGTTTAGAAAGTCTAAAGTGGAAAGAATTAATGAAGCCTATTCAAAAAACTGGACTATCAAAAGCGTTTGTTGCTGTATGGACTGGTGTTACAATAGGCAATTTAACTCCAAATAGAATTGGTGAATTTGCTGGCAGAATATTATTCCTAAATAAAGAAAATCGAAAAGAAGGAACTAGCTTAACTCTATACGGTGATTTGGCACAATTTATTGTTACTTTAATATTTGGTATTGCTGGTTTTACAATATTGAGCCATTTTTTCTTAAACGAAACTACATCCACTGAGAGTATAAACAATATAATACTAATTACTGGTATTACCATGACAGTAATTTGCGGTTTAATTTATTTCAATATAAATAATATAATTAAGTTTTTCAAAAAGTATAAATTCTTTCAAAAAGTGTTAAAAAACTTTACCCCAGCAAAAAACATAAGTAAAAAAACAAAAATCTTAACATTAACTTATAGTATTCTGAGATATTTAGTGTTTACTTTTCAATTCTTTCTTGCCCTTCATTTTTTTGACATTAAAATAAGCTACACCAACGCAATGCTTGCATTATCAAGCATTTATTTAGCCGTGCATGTAATTCCCAACATTCCATTTGCTGAATTAGGAATACGGGTTTCATTCTCCCTACTGTTTCTTGGTATATTCAGTACCAGCGACACAGCAATATTATTTTCATCTGTATTAATATATATAATTAATATAGCGATACCTTCTCTTTTTGGAGGGATTTCTTTCATAAAATTAAAAAACAAAACTTAAATACGACAAAACAGTATTATTTGAGTGTTTTTAGCATGTCCTAACATGACTTAAGTCATATTTATAAGCCATAGTTATTAACAATCTCACATTTTATTAAGAACAAAACAAATGTTGTTGTTTTTTTAACAGTAACGACTTAAGTCTTTTTATTCAAGCAATGTAGCAATAAAATAAAGTAAAAACACATGCTAATAAATGTGCTCAACAAATAAATATTGATAAATAAATT
>JAQVOR010000082.1 GCA_028702535.1 Bacteroidales bacterium | reverse complement strand
GGTTTGTTAGACCCAAGACTCCTATTCCAGTTGACCCAAGAGATTGTCCTTTAACTCCAACACCTGTGGCATTATCGCAGCCACCAAATATTCCATTGCCATCCACTACTGTGGATGCTGTATTCCCCGAGATTGCAGAATTTACATAATAACTATTTCCTCTTAAACAAGATGCTAATGCTGCTGCACCAGTTTGGTTACTAGTAAAAAAACCTCCAAAACCAATTGCAGTACCATTTGCAGCATCGTTTCTTCCTCTCACACCAGTACCTGTATTGCTTTCACTTTCAGCAACAATGCCATTTGAACCTGCAGAACTTGCAATAGCTGAAATGCAAGTATTTGGATATGAAAACATATTTTGAAGTGTTGCAGCTATTGTTTGCCCTCCTGTTTGATTAGAACTTGCATAAATTGCAGACCCTGTGCCAGCTCCATTTACGGCTGAGTTTACTGCATAAATTGCGTCACCATTAGAGTTGCTATTTTGAGCTTGAATTGCTGAGCGAGTAGCTGCATCGGTAATACCTAAAACTCCTCTAGTTGCAGTTTTTCCATCTCCCCAAATCCCAGCACCATCTGTTTGTTCTGATATTCCAACAATTCCGCAACCTGTTCCAGCTCCTGAAGCGGCAGAGTTTACTCCCGTAATTGCATCGTCAGCTCCAGATAATTGTTGTCCCCAAATAGGATAGCCTCCATTACCATAAGCACCTAAACCTGTTGTGAAAGTTGGAGAAACTACAACTTCGAGAGCATCAGTTGCATCAAGTGCGGTAATTGCATTAACTAGCACAGTACCTGTAGAGATAACTCTCATACGTTCAATGCTGTTAGTTTTAAAAATCATATCCTGAGCATTTGTAGTTCCAATGAAATTTGTTGCTAAAATAGAATTCCCTGTTAATTGCCAAGCTGTTTCGCTTGTAGTAACAGCTCCAAAAGTTCCATTTCCTAACAAAACATGAGATGCATTGCCTGTAAAATTTGTTGTTGATAAGACACCAGTAGAATTTGTTCTTAAAATGGCACCATCTGTTCCTGATGGATAATTTGCAAATCTGACGGTTCCAGTTGTGTGTAATTGGGCAGAAGGTGAAGCTGTTCCAATTCCTAATCTCCCATTTACATTATCCCAATATAAATTAGCGTTTGCCGCAAGAGTGTTTGTACCTGTCCAAAAAGCTACACGTGTTGCAGCACCTGTGCCGCTAACAAAATTTAGCTCACTGCCAACTGCAAATCTTATCCAAACTGGGCTTGCAGGAGTTCCTGAATTATAGTAATAACCAGGAGTGTTGTCAGTTTGATAAATTAATAAACTTGTTGCAGGTAGAGCAATAGCATTTCGTTGTACCATTGTCAATCGTGGCACAAGTATTCCGGCTTTTGTTGATACCACATCTAGCATTGCCGAAGCATTAGGGCTTGTTGTGTTTACACCTACATTTTGAGCTGCAACTTGATTACTTAAGAACAGAAAAAATGCAAAACAAAAAATACATAAGCTTGTATTAAGCAGTTTTGATGATTTTAATGATTGATTTTTCATAATTGTTTACTTTTATTTATTTTAATATTTTTTTAAAAACGACTAATTCCAGATCTGCCAGTTATTGGAATATTATATCCTAACATAATCTCGAAAGTACCGTTCTGGTAATGTATAAGTTTTGATGTAGCGAGATCGTAAGCAAGTCCAAAAACAAAATCTTTATATGTAAGACCTAGCATTGTGATAATGTCTCCAGATGTTCTGTATGAAAACCCCAACCAATAATCCTTTTGATAAATACCTTTTATATTAATATCAGCCTGAAAAGGAGCTTTAAAGGAAGTCTTTAAAAGAGTTGATGGCTCTAAATTAAAGTCTCTGCCAACAGAAAAATTATATCCACCCATTAAATTATAATGTCTGATGAGTGTATTTAATTCTGCTTCATCTCCACCAATTTTTACTGGTAATGCTATTAGTTGATTTGCCGAAAGCCCTGCAAAATATTTTTCACCATATAAATATACTCCAAAATCACTTTCGGGACGCCATGAGTTTTCTTTATTATAAGCTAATACAGGATCATCAATATCTAAAGATGTAAAATTTGCGTAATCCATTTGATATTGAAAAACTTGAAATGAAAGTCCAAATGCAAGTCTTGCTTCTTCGTTAAAAACTGGTAAAATATACGAGTAATTACCTTGTAAACCTATTCTTGATTCAGGTCCAAATCGATCAGCGTAAATAACTCCTCCAACACCCATAGTTCCATTATTTAAACGAAGATGTCCACTAATAATTTGTGTTGATGGAGTATTCTCAATACCCATCCATTGTTGTCGAGCGGTTATTCTTAGCTCTATTGCATCAGTATTGCCAGTTACTGCTGGATTTAAAAGTAGTTTGTTGAACATATATTGGCTGTACAGCGGTATTTGTTGCGAAAAACCTGCAATTGCAAGAAAACTAAATGAGATAATTATTAAAATTATTTTTTTCATATCTGTAATTTTTTAACGTATGATTGTTAGAGTTCCTTTATACATTTTGTCATTATTGAGCTCAAGTAAATAAACGTAAGTTCCAAATGGTAATTCTTTATTGTTTCTTATACCATTAAACTGGTTCTGAGTTTCAAAATAAGCGTTTCCTGTTCCAGAGAACTGAAATACTTCGTCTCCCCAACGATTAAATATTACTATTTCAACCTTTTCGAAAGCTCTAATTCCTTGAATTCTCCACGTGTCGTTATAGCCATCGCCATTAGGTGTGAGGACATCAGGTATTATTAAGTCGGGAATTATTTCTGGAATTACAACAATTATTATAGTATCTGCGTCACCGCAAGGGGCAGCAATTGTATAAATAATTTCATGATCACCAATGCCAGCAATTGCAGGATTGAATATTCCGCTTGTTGGATCAACGCCAGTTCCCCACCATAAACCTTCTGTACTTGTAGCCGTTAAAGTTATTGGTGGGTCTGTAACAAATAGAGTGTCAACAGGATTAATGCTTGCATCAGCAGTTTCGATAACAGAGATTATTATTGTATCAGCATCACCACAGAGACCAGTAATTGTATAAATAATTTCATGATTTCCAATTCCAGCAATTATCGGATTAAATTCGCCAGTATCGGAATTAACACCCGTTCCGCTCCAAACGCCTCCAGAGTTAGTTGCTGTTAATTCAATTGTAGCACTACCCGAGCAAATTACTCCTGGATTATCAATAGTTGGATCAGGCGAAGCAATTATTAGCACATTAACATTATCAGATGCTATACATCCATTTATGTCGGTAACACTTACAGAATATTGACCAATTGCCGATGTTGTAGTGTTTGTTATTGTCGGGTTTTGGTCTGATGAAGTAAAACTGTTTGGACCTTCCCATGCCCAACTTACAGCATCACCACCAGTTTCAGATAAGTTTAGAGCACTGCCTTCACAAATTGGGGTATTGCTTCCTGCCAAAACAGTAGGCAATGGTAATACTGTTATAACATAAGTATCAGAAGCCGGATTACATGGTAGTCCAACTGGATTGTTGGTAGTTATCGTAATTGTAATGTTTGAGCCAATATCTGCGGCATTAGGAGTGTAAGTAAAGTTAAATGGACTTGTGCTTATAATTGTTTGGTCAAGTGTACCATTACCATCATGCGATAAACTAACTTGCGTTGCACTTCCACCAAAAGTATTTCCACTTACAGTAATAATATCGGTTCCACAAGTATTTTCACTAGAGGCAGATAAATTTAAGCTTGGTGGATTTGTACACCCACAATCTATTGTGATAATTCCACTTTCGCTTGTACAACCAGTATTAATATCATTAACAGTAATTGTATAATCTCCGTTTGATAGTGAACCAAAAGTAGTTTCGGCTTGAAAAGCTCCACCGATAGAATATTCGTAATTTGCTCCTAATGGACTTGTAACAGTAAGAATAGCATTGTTGCTGCCTCCAGAACAATCGGTGCTAGCAATTGGAATTTCGGGATTATCGTTTACAGTTATAATATAAGTATCAGAAACTGGATTACATGGTAGTCCATCTGGATTATTTGTTGTTATCGTAATTGTAATGTTTGAGCCAATATCTGCGGCATTAGGAGTGTAAGTAAAATTAAATGGACTTGTGCTTATAATTGTTTGGAAAAGTGTACCATTACCATCATGCGATAAACTAACTTGCGTTGCACTTCCACCAAAAGTGTTTCCACTTACAGTAATAATATCGGTTCCACAAGTATTTTCACTAGAGGCAGATAAATTTAAGCTTGGTGGATTTGTACACCCACAATCTATTGTGATAATTCCACTTTCGCTTATACAACCAGTATTAATATCATTAACAGTAATTGTATAATCTCCGTTTGATAGTGGATCAAAAGTAGTTTCGGCTTGAAAAGCTCCACCGATAGAATATTCGTAGTGTGCTCCTAATGGACTTGTAACAGTAAGAATAGCATTATCGTTGCCTCCAGAACAATCGGTGCTTGTAATTGGAATATCTGGGTTATCGTTTACAGTTATAATATAAGTATCAGAAACTGGATTACATGGTAGTCCATCTGGATTATTTGTAGTTATCGTAATTGTAATATCTGAGCCAATATCAGCAACATCAGGAGTATAAGTAAAACTAAATGGCGAACTTGTAAACTGTGCCGCATCTAAATTACCTGCTCCATTATGGATAAGGTCAACTTGTGTTGCACTTCCGCCAAAAGTATTTCCTGCGAGAGTTTCGGGATTTGTACCACACGTACTTCCAGTTGTAGCAGCAATAGTTAATATAGGAGGATTGGCACAGCCACAATTAAGATTAATGATTGAGCCGGTATTTGTGCAACTTGTTGCTATATCCTGAACAGTAATAGTGTAATTACTATTAGCGAGTGGACCAAATGTAGTTAAGGTTTGCCATCCGCTGCCAATATTGTATTGATAATTTCCTATAGGCGATGTAACTGTGATAATTCCTTGGTCTTCACCAGCTGTACAGTCAATACTTGTAACAGGAATATCTGGATTTGGGTTTGATGTAATATCTACAATATTACTATTTGCTGATTCACAAGAAGTTGTGGCATCGCTTGCAATAGCATAATATCCGCTTCCAGCAGTTAATCCCGACCATGTTAAAGCCGAGCCAGTACCTGGTTTTGGACTTTGAACAACAGTTCCACCAGAATTATATAATTGATAACTTATACCACTAATAGAAGTGTTAGAAGTAATAACTCCATCTCCTCCTGGTAATACACAGATAGAACTTCCAGTTAAAACAAGAGCTGTTGGTAATGGATTTATAACTAAAGCTGGTGATGTTGCCGCAACAGTACAAGCATTAGAGTTTGTAACGGTAACAGTATAAGTTCCTGCTGTAGAAACAGTACCACTAGCATTATTGCCTATGCTGCCTAATGACCACGCATAATTTGTAATAGTTCCAGAACCTGCGACTGCATTAGCACTTAAGATTGTGCTTGAACCAGAACAAATTGGATTTGTTGAGAAATTTGGAGTGGCTGTAGGTAAAGCATGAACTGTAATTATATAGGTGCTGGTTGACGGATTACATGGTAAACCATCAGGATTATTTGTTGTTATCGTTACAGTTACAATTGTACCACCATCAGCGAGAGTAGGAGTATAAGTAAAACTAAATGGACTTGTGCTTATAGTTGTTTGGTCAAGTGTACCATTACCATTATGCGATAAACTGACTTGTGTTGCACTTCCGCCGAACGTATTACCTGCGATAGTTTCTGGATCTGTACCACAGGTACTTCCAGTTGTAGCCGAGAGGCTTAGTGATGTTGGATTAGCACACCCACAATCCAGATTAATACTTGAACTGACATTTGTACAACCTGTTGTTATATCTTGAACAGTTATTGAGTAATTACCATTTGTTAATGGACCAAATGTAGGAGAAGCTTGATATCCGCTGCTAATATCGTATTCATAATTTCCTCCTGTAGGAGATGTTACTGTGATAATTCCTTGATCTACGCCACCTGAACAATCTATACTTGTAACAGGAGTAGTTGGGTTTGGGTTTGATGTAATGTCTACAATATTACTATTTGCTGATACACAAGAAGTTGTGGCATCGCTTGCAACAGCATAATATCCACTTCCAGCAGCTAAACCAGTCCAAGTTAAACCTGAGCCAGTACCTGGTTTTAAACTTTGAACAGCAGTTCCACCAGAATTATATAATTGATAATTTACACCACTAACAGAAGCGTTAGAAGTAATAACTCCATCTCCTCCTGGTAATGCACAGATAGAACTTCCAGTTAAAACAAGAGCCGTTGGTAATGGATTTACAGCTAAAGCAGGTGATGTTGCCGCAACAGTACAAGCATTAGAGTTTGTAACGGTAACAGTATAAGTTCCTGCTGTAGAAACAGTACCACTAGCATTATTGCCTATGCTGCCTAATGACCAAGCATAATTTGTAATAGTTCCAGAACCTGCGACTGCATTAGCACTTAAGATTGTGCTTGAACCAGAACAAATTGGATTTGTTGAGAAATTTGGATTTGCTGTTGGTAAAGCATTAACAGTTATCGTTACGTTATCAGATGCAGTACAACCATAGGAATTGGTTACTGTTACATAATACGTCCCACTTGCTAATGGAGTAGCACTATTTATTGTGGGATTTTGATCTGTTGAAGACCAAGAGTTTGGTCCTTGCCAACTCCATGAAGTTGCATCGCCTCCTGTTTCTTGAAGTAATATATTATCCCCTTCGCAGATAGAAGGTGTTGTTGTTGAAATAGTTGCAGTAGGTGAAGGAGAATATAAAGCATAAGGTAATTGAGAAAAGTTACTCCAGTTTATTGCACTAGCTTTATATAATGGGGCTCCTACTGCTGTATTACTGCCAGCAATAATATTCCATAAATTAGGTAAAGTATTCCAGTTTGCAATTCCTTCCCAAGTACCATCAGCTGAATTATCATAATAAATATCCATATTAATTGGAGATGTGCCATTAGTGCGATTAATTTGGTGGTAAAATAATGGATTGATTTCACAAACTCCTGAAGCTAATTGAGTAATATCAAATCCTTCGGTAGTAGCATCAACATTTGCCATTCTCACAGTATATGTGTTTGCTGTTGCTGCAGTAGGAGTAATTTCAACAGGACGATAACGTGGTGTTCCTACACTCGATCCAACAGGAAACGAATACACATTAGATACGTTAGTTTGTCTTGACAAAAAACCTCCATTTAAACTTGAGACAAAACCTGTTCCGAAACTAATTGCCGTAACATTAGTGTTTTGAACGAAAAAGCCAAAGATTTCGGTTTTAAGTTCGATATTATTCAAATTTAAAATACCCGTACAATACTGGTTTATAGTTTGTGTTTTTGCACCAGTCCCACTTAATGTGAGATTGTAAAAATAAGTTGAATTACTTCCACTTAGTTGTTGGACACCTCCTTCAAGAAAAACTGTACCTGTACCAGCGTTAAAAATGTTGTTATTTATCCAGTTTTCCATAACACGATAATATCCATTGCCACCAGCAGTTGCGTTATTGACAAAATTGCCATGGATTATCATTTCACTTGCAGACGAAGTATAATCAATATCAATTTGGCCACTCTGATTTTGAACAGATCCCCCAACGTAAACTGTTACTCCACCTTTTGCAGTTATACTCACCCCATTATTATACAATAATTGAGCTGAGACTGATGTCTGAATTAAGACTAGTATCAGACAGGATAAAACGAATCTTTGAATTTTCATAAATCTGTTTTTATTTATTTGTATTTTTTATTTTAAATATATTGCAGAGATGCACATCTCCTTTATAATGATTTTCATATTAAATCCTTAAATTACAATTATGACCATGTTTTTGTACTTACAAACAACTGTTTTACCTAATTAAAAACAAAGTTACATTAAATTTATTTACAATCACAAAAATATAGTAAATTATTTATAGGCTATTTTTTAAAATTTTGCTCTGTTTTTGGGTTTTAAAATATAGATGTCGATAAAAATTCGATGATGCTTGACAATAATTATATATATATAGTGATAAAATGCTCCTTTTCCTATCGATTATTGAAGATTGTTTCTTTTTACGGAAAATTATTGTCACTTTTGTATAAAATTCTATAAATTTTAAAATGGAAAATTTATTTACAGTTTTGCTAATTGCTATTGGCCTTTCAATGGATAGTCTTACAGTGTCAGTAGCTGCTGCACCAACCTGTACAAAGCCAAATAATTTTATTTTTTTTAGATTTGCTTTTATTCTAGGATTTATTCAGGCAACTTTTACAATTGCGGGTTGGGCAGCTGGTGCAGAACTTGCTAAACACTTTCAGGCTTATGATCATTGGATAGCGTTTGCGTTATTGTTAATCATAGGAGGCAAAATGCTATATGAAGGAATAAAACATCATGATTATGAAAAAAAACCGAAACTAAATATGAATAATGTTTTTGTAGTTGCTGGTTTGGGAGTTGCTACAAGCATTGATGCGGCAATTGTTGGTGTTAGTTTGCCTTTTGTCGGTTTAAATATTTGGATAACAGCTTTGATTATTATGATAGTTACTTTTGTGTTTTCATATATTGGTTTGTATGGGGGCAAATTTGTTAGAAAACACTTAAAGATATTACCAATAGAAATAATCGGTGGCGTATTTTTGATTGCAATTGGGACGAAAGTTCTTATTGAGCATTTGGTTAGAGGATGTTGAGCTTAGGGATTGTCAAACAACGGCGAAGCCCTCACGACCAAAGGAAGTAATAAACTAAGCATTTTGACTTGTTCACTTCGACAAGTTCAGTGCATCGCAGCACATCGCTTTTGCCGTTTTTCGTTGTTGATTTTCGAAAACCTCGTAAGCTAATACGTAGAAGCTTGTCGAAGTGCGGCTCTCGAACATTCTAACTCAAACAATAGCCCTATTGACAGATACTGTTAAAATATATAATACGGCATTTTGTAATTAGATTAGTGTTATTTTAAGTACCTTGTTTACTACCTACACTTATCTATAAAAAAATATTGCCAATAAATCAGCAATATTTTTTATTCAATTGTTTGTAAAAATATCTATCACTAAAACACTCTAATAGCTCTTACGTTATTCGTTGCTTCTTTATCTTCTGCACCACTAGTTCCATCGTCCAGATATTGAGAAATGGCTGTCGTAATTGAAAATTCGGTTGAACTCCAATAAGGTGTTGATATAAAACTCATCCCACCATTAGCCAAAGCACCAGAATTAATACTAGAACTTGAAATATACATCTGATTTAATTCTAATGAAGAAGGCAAAAACCAATCAGTATAACCAGCATTAGTTGAAATAGCACAAAGTTCTGCTGCAAGATAAGCAGACTCACCTTGACAATCACTTATAATATTGATTGTATTTTGCATACCTGTACCAATAGCCGTTGCTTCAGCTCCATTAACATCACTATCATAGCATCCATAATCTGCCCAATGTGCATCGTTTAAATCAGCAATATCACAAATTAAACCATGAGTCTCAGTTTCTACATATCCCAAATCACCAGTTTGCAAAATATAAAATACAATTCCACCACCGTAATAATTACCAATTGTCAAATCAGAAGTAATATAATTCTCAAGATTTTCTATTTGAATTTTCAAAAGATCTACATACGCTTTTGTAGCTACATCTTGAGGATTAGTAGGGTCCGAGACATTAATAATTTTCTGATTATTAGCATCATTATCTTCATTTAATACCATAGAAAGGTCTTGAATTTCATTATAAATATTTCCATCAGCCTCTTCAGTTAAATAGTTTTGCAAATCTGCAATTTGACTTTCTGTAATTGTACCTAAAATACTTTCTGTAGTTTTTGAATGCATTGCATAAGGTACGCTAAGCAATTGACTTGTACCTGTAATTGAATAATCAGAACCTCCTGCTAAATCAACTTCTGTTTTAAGGAAATATGCCCCATCCTGCCATTCGATATTCTCAAAATTGCCTTCTAAGACAACACCCATACCAATTTCTAAAGAAATTAAACCATTATCGTTTGTTATAGGTTCTTGGGTTTCAACATAACCTGCCGATCCGTTTTCTGAATCTCTAAGAATTGTAATTTGTATCGCAATTTCTTGATTTACTACTAATTGACTAATATTATCACGGATAACAGCTTGATAACTCAGTTTTTCTGGACTTTGTGCAAATACACTAATCGACACAAAAATTATCAATAGAATAGTTAAAATGTTTTTCTTCATAATCTTAATTTATTTAAAGGATTTATAATTAATTTTTAATAATTTTAAAGGTTTTAATTTCTTGTTGCCCTTGAATAACTTTCAAAACATAATTTGCAGGCACAAGTTTTCGAGTATCAATAACTATTTCATTGCTATCAATTTTTTTACTTTCCAATAATTTTCCCGTAATATCAAATAATTGAAATGACATCTCGGATAATTCAAGTGTATCTATTTTTAAAAATAAATAATCATTTGTTGGATTTGGATAAGCAGATACATTAAGTCCTACCGCTTGCCCGTCATCTAATTCAGAGACAACCGAAATTTCAAATGCTTGTTGTACGCCTTGTGAAACAGAGCCCGAAACCCCCGAATTCGTTGTGTAAACCATTTGACCAATAGAATAACTCATTGAGCCACTACTACCAGAAGCATCCCCACCAGATGCTACTGCTGATTCTTGTGCTTATATTACTGTTAGTCCAAGTCCTAACAAAAATATCGCACTTAATTTTATTTTTTTTCGTTTCATTTAACAATTATTATATATTTTTGAACAACAAAAATAATAGCAATCAAAACATATTCTCAAATAAACTTGAAAACGCAAGTTGCAAACTTGAAAACGAGACTTACAAGCATGTAAACGTCATATTGAAATTTTATACTGCTTTGTGCTACAAATCAAAAGTAAATCAAAATATCTGATTAATATAAACCCTTAATTAAATTGTGCATCTCGAAAAACTACAAAATATCTTCGTCCATTATGCATACTTTATTATTTGACAAACTCTTAGAAAAAATAATACTAAAATTGGCATTATAGGAAAAAGGCTAAAGACAGAATGGGATAATCAGTTAGTTTTTACTTTTTTTTTTAATATTTAGATGCGGTTGCCATGAGAAAAATAAAAAAATACAAGATTATCATAAACAACCTTGTGAAACTTGACAGATAGTCTTTTTGTCTCTTTTTAGTGTCATTTTAATATAAGCTCCTCAAAAAAAAATTGGTAAAGTCATTTGCATTATAAAAACTTTTTTTGCAAAAATTAGGGAATTGATTGAATACAACAAAAAGGGCATAAGTAACTGATAATCAAGGGTAGGTCAGGAGTTCTGAAATTTAAATAAACAAAAACATTCGAATTTTAAATAACAGATTTCTCATCCTTCCTTCGTCAGGATTCGAAATGACTAATTATTTGGAAATATTGGAGGGTAGAGGCTTGGTGGCGACTTTGTCGCCACCAAGCCTCTACCTAACCCCTCTAATAGCAGTCATTTCGACCGGAGGGAGAAATCTGTTATTTTTAATTCGCAATGTTAAAACAAGAATACGATAATTTTATTTTACGAATAAAATAGAAATAAGAGACTGAATTCAGACTTTTGATTTATTCGCAAATCAGTAACCCCCAGATTTAAAGATTAAACTTAAATTTGTAGTGGAATCTTGACTTTACATTACCGACAAAAAGCAAATAATTTATTCATTTATTAATTGCATAATTATCTATTATAGTTGGCTTTAGACAACTATGAAAACTTTTCTTTCTTCCCCCTGCTTTAGCATCATTCTTTAAAATTGTTAGCTCAAATATCTAATATTAATTTGATAGAAACCTAAATTAGAGTGTGTTTTGATAAAAATCTAAGCGGAAATTTTAATGTAAAAGAGAAATCTCATCAATTTTAGTTTATATTGATGAAAGATTATCTGACTAT
This sequence comes from Bacteroidales bacterium, assembly GCA_028702535.1. GTDB lineage: Bacteria > Bacteroidota > Bacteroidia > Bacteroidales > ML635J-15 > Bact-19. Next base: position 3,625 of record JAQVOR010000082.1, on the reverse strand, counting down.
TGTCAAAAAAGCACAAAATAAATTAATGTAGATTATTGCAGTAACAAACAAGTCAGTCTTTTTGCTTTTTATTAGAACAAAAACTATATATAAAACGGCACTTATTAAAGCAATAGCCGAAAACCAATCTTTGCCAGGATAAGCATTTGACATAAAAAACAATGCTATAATAAAAAGGGTTTTATAATATACTGCAAATAAAACTTGTAGAGGTTCTGTTTTAAACATTGCACTTGTTAGTCCTAAATAAAACAAAAATCCAATTACAATCGGCAAAGCCAAAAGACTTGCTATATAAAGAAATGGAGCACCAACATAAGCAAGCATAACCAACAGCACAAATACAGAGACAATCAAAACTTCTTTTGCTAATTTTGACATAGCATAAATATTTAATAAAAATAACCCTTACTTCTGACTTTAAATCTATCTCAAAGATAAAATATTATTCCTGAAATTCAAAATTTCACACTTTGATTTCTATCACTTTCAATCAAACAAAGAAACATTTATCGCAGATACTGGTTCAATCCTGTTAGCAGACATAAAAAAACATGCTTGGAAAGAAAAGATTAAAAACAATGTAAGATTATCAAAACATATTATGTATATTTGAGTTTCTAAATATATAAATAAAATGCGTTTCTTTTGAAACGCATACTAAATTTGAAAAACAATATGGATAAAGAGTGGTTGAAAAACAAAGACAATTTTGAAACATTTGATGTTAGACCTTTAAAAGGTAACTTTTTATTGGCAATAATTAAAAAAGCCAAGCAAATTTCTAAAGGAAATGGTATAGTAATAATCCAAAATTTTGAGCCAATACCTTTATATAACTCAATGGGAAACTTAGGTTACGAATATTATACCGAGAAAAAAGCAAAAGATGAGTATTACACTTACTTTTACAGAAAAGAAGAGATAGAAAAAGATGACAAGGAATTGCCGTTTAAGCCTATTGTTATGACGAAATACGCTGATATTGATCCCAAAATTGCTGATATAACGGTTAATTTTTGGGATGAAATTTGGAATAAAGAAAACCCAGCTATTGAAAACAAAACAAAACTATTACTATCGCTTGCAAATGCAGTTGGCGCTGGAAGAATAAGGCAAGCAACCCGAGAACTTATAAAAGCATATTATTTGGGAGTAACAGTTGAAGAGCTAGACGAATTATTCGCACTAATTATTTGGAATCAAGGAATTGGGCATTTTTCTTCTGAATTAGCTCAATCACCACTTTTTAAATCCTATAATATTATTAAAGAATTAGAAAAAAAAGGGAAAAATCGCAACGAAATTCTTAGCGTTATTACTGAGAAATTTGGAGAAAAAAATCCCGAAACAGGCTTTCAGAACTAACAAAAAACTAAATAATTAACGAATACTAAAAATTATGAGTATGTTTTGCAATCAATGTCAAGAGACAGTCAAAAACACAGGCTGTACAATTAAAGGGGTTTGTGGTAAAACCGAAGAAACCGCCAATATCCAAGATTTGCTAATGTTTGCATGTCAAGGACTTTCGTACCTTACTATCGAAGCAAGAAAAAAAGGGATTGACACAAACGCCGCTAGTAAACACATTACTAATTGCTTGTTTATGACAATCACCAATGCAAATTTTGATAATGAGTCGCTTATTCAGGCAATTAAAGATTGTAATAAGTTTCGAGATGAGTTAAAATCAAAAGTAAGCATTAACGACAAACACCCTTCAATTACTTGGAATGGCAAAACTGATGCTGAGTTTAACGAAAAAGCAAAAGAAGTTGGAACACTAACTTACGATACTAATGAAGACGTACGTGGATTAAAACAATATGTTTTATTTGGTATTAAAGGTGTATCTGCTTATGCTGAGCATGCTTTTAATTTGGGATTTGAAGAGCAAGAGATTTTCAACTTTATGGAGGAAAGTTTGGTTATGATTACCAAACCTATTGAACTAAACGATGCTTTAAACTGGGTTGTACGCACTGGAGAATATGGTGTAAAAGTAATGGCTTTATTAGACAAAGCAAACACTTCGGTTTATGGAAATCCGGAAATAACAAAAGTTAAAATCGGAGTAGGTAAAAACCCTGGTATTCTAATTACTGGACACGACTTAAAAGATTTAGACCAACTATTAATACAAACTGAGGGCAAAGGAATTGACATTTATACTCACTCCGAAATGTTACCTGCAAATGCTTATCCTCAATTAAAAAAATATAAGCATCTGGTAGGAAACTACGGAAACGCATGGCATCGTCAATTAGAAGAGTTTGAGTCTTTTAACGGCCCCATTTTATTTACTACAAATTGCCTTGTGCCACCACGTAAGACCGCAACTTATAACGACAGAGTTTTTACAACAGGTGCGACAGGAATGCCCGGTTGGAAAAAAATTACCAAAACCCTACCTAACGGACACAAAGATTTTTCTAAAATCATTGAATTGGCAAAGACTTGCAAAGCACCAACCGAAATTGAAAGCGGTGAAATAACAATTGGTTTTGCACATAACCAAGTACTTGCACTTGCTGATAAAATTTTAGATGCAGTAAATTCAGGGGCAATCAAAAAAATGGTTGTAATGTCAGGTTGTGACGCTCGCCAAAAAACTCGTGAATATTACACCGAATTTGCAAAACAATTACCAAAAGATACTGTAATATTAACTTCGGGATGTGCAAAATATCGTTACAACAAGTTAAACTTAGGCGATATTAATGGTATTCCACGAGTTCTTGATGCAGGACAATGTAACGATAGCTACTCATGGGCAGTTGTGGCATTAAAATTAAAAGAAGTGTTAAATCTTGACGATATTAACAAACTTCCGATAGTATTTAATATTGCATGGTACGAACAAAAAGCTGTTATTGTGCATTTGGCTCTACTATACCTTGGAATTAAAAACACACACGTAGGACCAACATTACCAGCTTGGTTAACACCAAATTTATTAAAAACTGTACAAGATTTGTTTGGTGTGCAAACAATAAAAACAGTTGAAGAGGATATGAAAATTTTCGGATTAAATTAAATTATATTAACTAAAAAAACAGCATTATGAACGGTGATGAAATAATTTGCAATTGCATGGAAGTAACTAAAAGCACAATAATCAAAGCGATTAAAGACAAAGGACTTAAAACAGTTGAAGAAGTTGGCGAAGCTACTGAGGCTGGAACAGTTTGTGGAGGATGTCAGGATGACATTCAAAACATACTTGACGAGATAAATGGAAAGTAAATAATTAAATTAGTAAATAACCTTTAATAAACTCACGGTTTACAAACTCAGTATAGATATAATGTTTATACTGAGTTTTTTATTAATTCCAAGAACAGAATAATTGTTTGCAATGAACGTCGTCTCATCAAAAAAAAAAGCCTGCTTCAAAATTGAGTAGGCTTTTTTATTGAGATTAGTTAAGTTATATTTTTATTTTTTTTGGACAACATCAATAATTACAGTTCTGTTATAAAACCTTTCTTCTGGAAGTTTATTTTCAAATGGTGCATAATCAAGTTTTTCGCCATAACCAGTTACATTAAAAACCACATTTGTTTTGCCTGCTTTAATAAGACCAGCATTAAGAATCGATTTTACGTCGTTAGCTCTGTCT
>JAQVOR010000081.1:2777-15671 GCA_028702535.1 Bacteroidales bacterium | reverse complement strand
TTTCGGGTTTGTGGTTTAGGGTTTAGGGTTTAGGGTTTCGGGTTTAGGGTTTACTCCCTGCGGTCGTGAGCTTGCCTGCGGCTCGGTTCGGGTTACGGGTAAGGAGTGTGGCATGAATAGTTTACTTTATTTTTGGCACTTTGACAGGTTATTTTTTTTATAATCCAAAAGCTATCGATTTGTATTTATTTGCTATTAACAAAAAAATGCTCATCTAAGTGATGAGCATTCGACCAAAAGCGGCAAAAATCTTTTATTTTATTTCAGTTTATTACAAATAGCTTCAAAAGCTTTTGGGTGGTTCATAGCCAAATCGGCCAACACTTTTCTGTTTAATTCTACATTATTAGCATGAATTTTCCCCATAAACTGTGAATAAGACATTCCATTTATGCGAGCGCCTGCGTTTATACGCTGTATCCATAAGGCTCTAAAACTTCTCTTTTTATTTTTTCGATCTCTGTATGCATAAGTAAGACCTTTTTCGTAAGCATTTTTTGCTACCGTCCAGACTTTACTTCTAGCACCGAAATACCCTTTTGTTTGCTTAAGAATTTTTCTTCTTCTGTTTCTTGAAGCAACTACATTAACACTTCTTGGCATAATTTTTCGTTTTGTGAATGTTTAGCGTTCGTCCACCGACGAATCTTTCGGCTACAACACTCTGATTATTAAACTATTTTTACTTCATTCCGAGACATAACTTAATATTTTTAAGGTCTCTGTCGTTAACATAAGTAAAATGCGTTAAAGCTCTTTTACGTTTTGTTGACTTTTTTGTAAGGATATGGCTTTTATAAGCATGTTTCCTTTTAATTTTACCAGTACCAGTAAGAGTAAATCTTTTCTTTGCACCGGATTTAGTTTTCATTTTAGGCATCGCATTAAATTTTAAATTGTTATTTTTTCTTTGCCACTTTTGGTGATATAATAATTTGCATTTTTTTTCCTTCTAATTTAGGCAATTGATCGATTTTCCCATATTCTTCGAGGTCTTGAGCAAGTTTTAAGAGTAATATTTCTCCTTGTTCTTTATAAATAATAGATCGTCCTTTAAAGAAAACAAAAGCCTTAACTTTATTTCCTTCTTCAAGGAAGCCAATAGCATGTTTAAGTTTAAAATTGTAGTCATGCTCATCGGTATTTGGTCCGAATCGGATTTCTTTGAGTACAACTTTTTGAGCATTGCCCTGCATTTCTTTTTGTTTCTTTTTTTGTTGATATAAAAACTTTTGGTAATCTATTACCTTGCAAACAGGTGGCTCTGCTTTAGGTGAGATTTCAACAAGATCTAGTGCCAATCCTTCAGCAATATCTAGAGCTTCTCGCAGACTAACAATACCCTGATTACTCACGTTTTCTCCAACAAGCCTGACAAACGGGGCTCGTATATTTTGATTTATACGATGTTCGTCCTCTTTTACTCTCATAAACGGCCTCTGCATTTTTCTACCTTGATATGCTATAACTTGTTCCTCCTTATAATTAGTTATTCGTTTTATTTTTCAGAAATTAATCTTCAAAATATTCATTTATCTCTGTTTGAATCAATTTTGCAAAATTTTCGATACTCATAATTCCAATATCACCTTCCCCTTTATCTCCTCCTCCTTGTTTTCGTACAGAAATATTACCTGATTCAGCCTCTTTTTCGCCTAAAATTATTAAGTACGGTATCCTTTGCAATTCATTATCTCTAATCTTACGACCTATCATTTCATTTCGGTCATCAATTTTGCTGCGAATATCGTAATTTTTTAGCAATTCCAAAACTTTTTTTGCAAAATCGTTATATTTTTCACTAATCGGGAGCAAAACGACCTGTACTGGCGTTAGCCACAGTGGAAATTTGCCAGCAGTATGCTCTATTAACACAGCCACAAATCGCTCCATAGAACCAAATATAGCTCTGTGCAACATAATTGGCTGATGTGAGAGATTATCCGAACCTTTATATTCAAGGCCAAATCTTTCGGGCAAATTATAATCCACCTGTACAGTACCCAATTGCCAACTACGACCAAGAGCATCTTTAACAATAAAGTCTAATTTTGGACCATAAAATGCTGCTTCGCCTAGTTCAATTGTTGGTTTTAGGCCCATCTCAAACGCAGCTTCTTGAATTGCCTTTTCGGCTTTATTCCAATTTTCGTCAGTTCCGATGTATTTTGTTTTATCCTCTGGGTCTCTTAAAGATATTTGAGTTTTATAATCAGTAAATCCTAATGACTTATATACATATATTATAAGCTCAATTATACTTTTAAACTCATCTTTTACCTGATCTGGACGGCAGAAAATATGAGCATCATCTTGCGTAAAGCTACGCACTCTAGTCAAACCGTGCAATTCCCCATGCTGCTCATAACGATATACTGTACCAAATTCGGCCATTCTATATGGCAAATCTCGATACGAATACTGTCTAGATTTAAATATTTCTACATGATGTGGGCAATTCATGGGTTTAAGCATAAAAGCCTCACCTTCGGCAGGAGTTTGTATTGGTTGAAATGAATCTTTTCCATACTTATCGTAATGTCCTGATGTTTTATATAAATCGACATTACCAATATGCGGTGTTTTTACCATCTCGTGGTTTCGTTTTTTCAACTCATCTGTTAGCCATGATTCTAATCTATCGCGTAACTCAGTACCTCTAGGCAACCAAAGTGGTAATCCCATACCAACCTTAGGCGAAAAATGAAACAATTCAAGCTCTTTACCAATTTTACGGTGATCGCGTTTTTTTGCCTCTTCGAGCATTTCGAGATACTCAATTAGCATTTTTTGTTTAGGAAAGCTAATTGCATAAACTCTAGTTAATTGTTTACGGGTTTCGTCGCCACGCCAATATGCACCAGCAAGACTTAAAATCTGAATAGCTTTGATATAATTAGTTGCAGGCAAATGAGGTCCTTTACAAAGGTCGGTAAAATTACCTTGAGAATATAAAGTAATAGTTCCATCTTCCAGCTCTGATATCAACTCAATTTTATATTCATCGCCTTTTTCTGTAAAATATTTTATTGCTTCGTCTTTGGTAATATCACTTCGCTTAACCAGATTATTCATCTGACACAACTGAAGCATTTTTTTATTAATCTTAGGAAAATCTTTCTCGGATAGCAACTGTCCCTCAGGTAATTCAATATCATAATAGAAACCATTTTCTATTGTAGGACCAATGCCAAATTTTGTTCCAGGAAACAGTGCCTCAATTGCCTCTGCCATTATGTGTGCTGATGTATGCCAAAAAGCATGTTTGCCTTCTTCATCATCAAATTTATGTAGAACAATAGAAGCATCCTGCTTAATCTCCCGTGTCAAATCCCATAATTCGCCATTTACTGATACAGACAATACTTCCTTAGCTAAGTTACGATTAATACTCTCTGCAATTGCATAACCAGTAACTCCACTTTCATATTCTCTAACCGATCCATCGGGTAATGTTATCTTTATCATTTATCTATAATATAAAACTTTTTTGCAAAATTATCATTTTTTAACATAAAAACAGCATATATAATAGTTTTTTATAGAAAATTTTTGAAATATTTATATTTTTGCAATGTATGAAAAAAATTAAAACAGTTTTTTGCATATTTTCAATAATCATAATGATTAACAATCCCACTTTCACTCAAGAATTGGATAGTCTTAAATCTATTGTTGCCGAAAAAGGCGATGGTATATATAAAATACTGAGAGAAAACGGATATCCTGCCGAATATTATTACAATGCCTTTAAGACTATTAATAATGATAAGATCAAAGAAAAAGATCAACTTATAAAGGGAGAAACTTACTATCTTCCTGCTTTTATTGAAGAATTTAACAACGACATTATTTCACTTACTGACATCATTACAAACGATTCGATAGCAATCGACAATCACTTACAGTTAGCCGATTCAATAATTGACACTCAACTACAAGGGGCATTATTTTACCTTATTAGTGGACATGGTGGTCCCGACCCAGGAGCAGTGACAGAAATCAACGGAAAACAAATAAGTGAAGATGAATATGCCTACGATATTACTTTACGAATAGCAAGAAAAATAGAAGCCCATAGTGGTAAGTTTTTTATGATAATAAACGATCCCGACGATGGCATCAGAGAAGATGAGCTTTTAGATATCGACTATGATGAATATTGTTACCCACAAGAAGAGATTCCGAAAAATCAAACACAAAGATTAATCCAACGTGCTGATGCCGTTAATAATTTGTACGAAGAAAACAGAGATTATAAATATCAAAGAGTAATTATTCTTCATCTTGACTCACGGTCAACAGGAGCTAATGTTGATGTGTTTTTCTATCATTTTCCTGACAGTAAAAAAGGCGAAGCAACTGCAAAAACTTTGCAAAGTACATTTGCAGCCAAATATGCCGAATTTCAACCAAACAGAGGCTATAATGGCACTGTAACATCAAGAAACCTATTAGTAATTCGCAAAGTACTACCCCCAGCTGTATATATCGAATTGGGAAATATTCAAAACGAACGTGACAGAAAACGATTTATCAAACCTAACAACCGCGAAGCTTTAGCAAAATGGATTGTGGAGGGATTAATTGAGGATTTTCAATAACAATTGGTTGGTTTTTTACAACAATGCAATGTTGTTTTTTTGTGGTTATTAGAGACGCACGGATCGTACGATCCGTGCGTCTCTAATAACCACAAAAGATCAACCAGCGTTATTATGGTTTAAGCTATCGTTCTACCAATTTTTAGGATTATTTTTAATATAATGTTTTATTCGCCAATATTCATCTTTGTCTCTGATGACGCGATCATTATAATTTGATAGAAAAAAATGATTGTTTCGGTTGTACTTTGGTATATTCAAGTTGTGTTCGTCGATATAATCATCAATTTTTGTATTTATGACGGATTTATAGCCTCCAATAAATGATGAAATGGATTTTGGTTTTCTGTAAAATTTATCGTTTTTATTTTCATCATTAGGATTGATGGCGAGATTTACGTTTTCAGTGGTTGATATATCGGTTGGTTTTCGCAATTCAATAATGGCATGTAAATGATTGGACATTATGATGTACTCATCCAAATACAATTCCTTGCACATTTCAAATGATTTTAAAAATTCGGTCTCCACAATTTTTCCAAAATCAGATAATTGAATATATGCCTGAGCATCTGAATTTGCGACAATTTCTCCTAAATTACATACCCTATTTTGTGTTACGCACGTAATGAAATAAAAACCATTGTCAGCATAATCCCATTCAGGCATTCTATTAGATTGTGTTCTGTATTTATTATTGAATTTACCCTTCATAATTTTACATTTTACAATTAATAGATTAAATTTATTGGTTTCGTTATTGATTGATTGTATTTTAACCACGAAGTAGAGACGTACGATTGTACGTCTCTACGTGGTTATCAATTGACCATACATCTATACAAAATAAAAACCCACATAATATTTTCAAAAATAATCATAAAATATGAATATATCTTGTCTGTTATTATTATTTTAGGTTTTGATTTTTACAGACAATCATTAATCTGTTTAGACCATCTCTCGATTGATTCTAGTTCTCTACCAAGTTGTATTTTGATATCGGAATTAAAAAACTCTAATGAAATTTCTTTTTTATTTTTATCAATAGGAATAAAACTTAATTCCAACCTATCAATTACACTTTGGTTAGCAACAGTTCTTGAAGCATTTTTAACTTTACAAGTTCGTATTTCTGCAAGATTGATGCATTGTTCAACGCCTTTATCTTTCAAGTTTTTGAGAAAAAATACTGTTTTGTTGGTTTCATCCAGTCCAATTATAAAATCACTACAAATTTCGTGTTTACTAATATTACAATTATGTTGATTTGCCTTGTTTATAAATGATTGTATTGTTTTTCTTTCTGATTTCTTTCTGTTTTGTCCAATTATAATAAAAGGCACAATACAGCATGCTATCACAATAGCACCAATAATGATACTGCTTAGATCCATTTTTTAATTTTTTAAAATTAATTATTAATTCTGCATTGCAGTTGTTATACAATGCACCACAAATTTCGACCAATCCTCAAAAACAGAATTGGTTACTTAAAAATGATTTACCAAAAGCAGTGGAAAGGAAAAATTATATTGGCTTTCCGATATCGTATCAGAAAGTTTCTGTAAATAAAAGTATATTGTGAGAATGCTCTTTCAAAAGATTGTTCAACCGTCTTATTTATTGCCCAAAGACTGTTAAATGAATTTTTAAAACTTGGCGAAGGGAAATCGTTAAAACTACTAAGCGAAGTTTCTGATTGTGAAGTGTGACAAAAAAGATTTGTGGAAACAGTCGCAAAATACTCTTGCTGTTCGGTAGCTTGTGTGTTTTGAATATTATAATGACTAATTGATTTTGTAATATTACCAATTGCAAAGCAATAAATTGCAATCAATAGTAATACGCCCGATTTTCTAATGTCATTTTTCACATTGCAAAGATAAGATTTTTCTCAAATGCAAATTGTTTATTTTGCTATTTATTTTGTTTGCTTACTTGAAGTGACGTGCTTATTAAAGAGATTAAAGATTTATCAACACAAAACCCTAAATATTGTCATTTTCATAAAGTTTTAATTTGTTTTTTAGAGCATTTAATTCTTCTCTCAATCTCTTTTCTTTCTCTAACAGATTAAATATTATGTCTAATCCTTCTATATTAACGTTTAACTCGTTATAAAGACGAATCATTTTTTCAAGTTCACCAATTTGGTCATAATGTATGAATTGATTGTGCTCAACAATTACAATTTGAATAAGTCCAGTTTTGTGCAAAGCATCAATAAATGAGAATTCAATTTCATAGTATGAACAAAGAGTTGTTATTGCTATTAGATTTTTTTCCATGTTACCTTATTTTTTGTAATTCTTTAAATAGCTCCTTTTCTTTTTTGCTCAAGATTGTTGGTGTTTTAATGTTGTAGGTGATTATAAGATCTCCAAACTCTCCTTCTTTTTTGTAAATAGGGAAACCCTTTCCTTTCAATTTTACTTTAGTTCCGTTTTGCGTTTCTGGTGCTATTTTTAGTTTGACTTTACCACTAAAAGTATCAACCATAATTTCTCCGCCTAAAAGTGAAGTGTATAAATCCAAATCAACATTTACATATAAATTATTACCGTCTCTTTTAAATTCTGTCCGATTATTTATTACGAACTTAATTAAAAGATCTCCATTTGGTCCTCCATTAAATCCTGCACCACCTTTTCCTTTAATCCTGATTACTTGTCCATTTTCTACTCCTGCAGGTATGGTAAGACGTATGTTTTTGTTATTAACAGTGAGTACCCGCTTATGCGTTGTATATACGTCTTTCAAATCCAAATGCAATTCGGAATGATAATCTTGACCTTTAAAAATTGGATGATGTCCTTGTTGAGAGGAAGTCCGCCTCCCACCAAACATAGATTCAAAAAAGTCTGAATACTCCTGCCCCGAAAACCCTTGTTGAGTTGATTGATAGTGAGATTGTTGTTGACGTTGGGCGTTTTCATATTCCTCTCCACGTTGCCAATTCTTACCGTACTTATCGTATTTCTTACGATTTACAGGGTCGCTTAACACTTCATTTGCTTCGTTTATTTCTTTGAATTTCATCTCAGCTTCCTTATTGTCTGGATTTAAATCAGGATGAAACTTCCGGGCGAGTTTTCTATAAGCAGCTTTAATTTCTTTTTCAGTAGCGGCTTTTTTAACACCCAAAATTTTATAATAATCTACAAACTTCATTTATTAATTTTAATTTAAGTTATTTTATTGGGCATAACAGTTTGCGTTTGTATATAGTTTGATTAAAAATAGGATTCACTATTTTATACGCAATTAGTCAAACCACAAGACCAAATTTTCAATAGTTATTAATTTCTGCTGTAAAGATAAGTAAAATTTTATATAATTGTTTTGAAAAAGTTATTTGGTCGTTTTGATATCAAATTCGAATGTCTTAATTTTTTTCTTCCAAAGACCATAAAAAAAGTCCTCACAATTTTGTGAGGACTTTTTTATTTCGGATAAAATATTTTAAACGTTCTTCAGAATAACAGCAGTTCCCATACCTCCGCCAATGCAAAGTGATGCAAGACCATACACATTATTCTCACGTTTCATTTCGTGAATAAGAGTAACAACAATTCTGTTTCCAGAAGCGCCTATAGGGTGTCCAAGAGCAATTGCTCCGCCATTTTTGTTGCATCTTTCTTCAAAGAATTTACTATCAACTCCATGATCTTCTGATAATTGTTTCATTACGCCTAAAGATTGAGCAGCAAACGCCTCATTAAGTTCCAGGACTTCTATATCTTGAAGTTTCATACTAGCTTTACAGAGTACATTTTTAATAGCTGGAACAGGTCCCATTCCCATAATTGAAGGATCCACACCACCTTGTCCAACAGCAACAATTTCTACCAAAGGAGTTAAACCAAACTCTTTTACTGCATCTTCAGAAGCAATCATAACAAAAGATGCTCCGTCATTGATACCTGAAGCATTACCAGCAGTAACAGTTCCGTCTTTCGTAAATGCGGGACGCAATTTTGCCAATTTTTCTTCGTTTGTAGTTCTATTAATATGTTCGTCTGCGTCAAAAACAATAGTTTCTTTACGAGTTTTGATTTCAACAGGAACAATTTCTTTAACAAATTTACCTTCATCTTGAGCTTTAGTAGCTTTAAATTGTGATGATGCTGCAAATTTATCTTGCTCTATGCGAGTAAGATTGTATTTTTCGGCAATATTTTCGGCAGTAACGCCCATGTGATAATCATTAAAAGCTTCCCACAAACCATCAAGAATCATGTGGTCCTGATTAACCATATTGCCCATTTTATATCCAGTTCTAACCTGTCCAGGGATTAGGAAAGGAGCACCTGACATACATTCTGTACCACCAGCAAGAATTAGTTCTGATTCGCCAGCTCTAATAGCAGTAAAAGCATTTGAGATTGCTTTCATTCCAGATCCACAAACCATATTCAACGAATAAGCTGGGACTTCAACAGGAATACCAGCATTCACAGATGCTTGACGAGCAACGCCTTGTCTCTGTCCTGCAGAAAGGACATTTCCTACAATTACCTCATCAATTTTTGAGGGATCAATTTTTGTTTCTTCCAGAATATTTTTCAATACTACTGTTGCGATATCAGGAGCGCTCATTTGTGTAAGTGAGCCTCCAAATTTTCCGACTGCAGTTCTTTTAGCAGCAACTATAAAAACTTTTTTCATAATTATAAATTTTTATTAAATCCCGTAGGACATGATTAATGGAATATTTTCTATTTTTTCATATCGCAAAGATTATCAGCGATAATAAGTTTTGCTTGAGTAGCTTCTTGCACTTGCTCCACTGTAAACATAGGATTAATTTCATTAAGAACAATCCCTTTATCGGTAATTTCCATAACACCCATTTCAGTAACTATGGTATTTACGCGTCCTTTGGCAGTTAAAGGCAAATTGCATTTTTCTAATATTTTGTGATTCCCTTTTGCTGTATGTTCCATAGCAAGAATTGTACGACGTGCACCTGTTAGCAAGTCCATAGCACCGCCCATTCCTGGCGTAATTTTACCTGGTATTGACCAATTAGCAAGATCTCCATTCACATCCACTTGCATTGCACCAAGAACTGTAACATCAACGTGTCCACCTCTGATAATAGCAAACGATTTAGCTGAGTCGAAAGCCGAAGCTCCAGGAAACGCAGTAATATAACCACCTCCAGCATTTATCATATCTTCAGATTCGGCTCCCTCTTCGGGATTTGGTCCCATACCGAGCAAACCATTTTCACTCTGTAGAGTAAGTTTAATACCTTCTGGCAAATAATTAGGGACACAAGTCGGCAAGCCAATACCAAGATTAACAACATTACCGTCTTTTAATTCGAGTGCAACTCGTCTTGCGATTGTTTCGCGTATTTGATTTTTATCCATATCTAAAAATTATTTATTTTGTCTTCTTTGTAATTCTTGAGCAATATAACTACCAACATCATCAGCATAAGAGTTCATACTAAACCCTGCATCATAGCCTAATTCTTTAGCCAGTTCATGCGAAACACGAGGACCACCGCAAACCAGAATAACTTTATCACGTAAGCCTTCTGCCTCTAGCATTTCTACGAGTTCTATAAGATTTTTTATATGTACATCTTTTTGTGTAACAGTTTGGGAAACCAACAAGGCATCTGCTTTAAGCTCAATTGCTTTAGCTATAAATTCTTCGTTTAGTACTTGCGAGCCCATATTTAAAGCCTCAAACATTTCGTAACGTTCAAGCCCATAATGCCCAGCATATCCTTTCATATTCATAATTGCATCTATACCAACCGTATGTGCATCGGTTCCAGTACTTGCACCAATAACAACAATTTTTCTACCAATTTGCTCCTTAATAAAGTCATCAGTTTCTTTCATATCCCACACAGTTGACTCAACTTTTGGAACATTAATAGCCGTATGATCAACAGTATGAGTACAAGATCCATAACAATTAAAAAACGTAAAGCCTTTAGTTAATTCTTTATAATATACAACCTGAGGATTCTCAAACCCCATTTTTTTCATTAGCTGTTTTGCAGCTTCGATAGCTTCGTCATTACAAGGAACAGGTAGAGTAAAACTTAATTGTGTTTTACCATCGTTCATTGTATCGCCGTACGGCTTAATATTCTTAAGATCAAGAGTCTGATCGAAGTCGCTTTTATTCCTTGAATCTAATCCACCACTCATTAGTTTTGCTCTCCTTTCATCAAATTTATAAACGGGTTAAAATAGTTTTCGGTTTTCGCAACAACACCTGCTAATCCTTTTCCGCCATTTTTAGGACGTTTAATATCTGCAAATATGCCTTTTTCTATCGCATCAAATAATCCTTCTTTTTCGATTTCGCTTAAAAGTTGATACGCATCATCAAGCACTTGTTTTGCTCTCTGCTGTATAATTCCGTCTTGTTTAAATTCTACTTCATCGCCAATGTTTTTCATATTTTTAAAAACATACTGAGCATTTTCAATCGCAAGATATCTATCTGACATAAAAGGTGTATGGACTGCTTCTGTAATCATTCCTAACAATTGAATACCTTGCCCTGTCCATATTGAGATTTCGTTAAAAAGAGCATTTTGTATTTGTCCTCTAAAAATATTACCCGTCATAAATTTTGTTGGCGGCATATATTTAGGAGTTGCTTTTGGGAAAATCTCACGAAGCATTTGAGCCTGCGACAACTCATATAAAAACCCATTTTCAAGCTCGGGATCCATCTCAAATGCATGACCTAATCCCATTTGTTCCTCTGGCATTCCAGCCAAAACTGCAAGCTGCTCATTAATAAAATCAGAAGCTAAAACTGTATGAGCCTGTTCAAAAGCATCGGCAGTAGTAAGATAATTATCTTCGCCAGTGTTAATAATCACACCTGCAAAACTATTTATTATTCGTGAAAAATACTGGTCAATCATAGTACGCTGCATATTGATATCACGAAATAGGATACCATAAAGAGCATCATTTAGCATAACATCAAGTCGTTCGATAGCACCCATTGCAGCAATTTCGGGCATACATAAACCAGAGCAATAATTACAAAGCCTAATATATTTTCCAACTTCCTCTCCTACCTCATCAAGAGCTTTACGCATTATCCTAAAATTTTCTTGAGTAGCGACAGTACCTCCAAACCCTTCGGTAGTAGCACCGTAAGGAACAAAGTCTAATAAACTTTGTCCAGTTGTGCGAATAACCGCAATTATATCAGCTCCTTGACGAGCAGCAGCTTCTGCCTGAACGACATCTTCATAAATATTTCCTGTTGCAACAATAACATATAGATAAGGTTTTTCTCCCTCACCTATATTGTTTATATAATCATTACGCTTTGCAACATTTGCTTTAATTTTTGCAACACTTTCTTTAACAAGAGGCATTATTGCATTTTGAATTTCTTCTAATGTATAAGTGCTAAGTTTAGTAAGGTCTAAAGTACCTGCAGAAACTTTTTCAGCAATTTCTTGTGGCGATAAGTTAGTTTCCAAAATTGCATTACCGAGATAATACAAAATCCCTTGTCCAGTTGCACCTTTATCGTGTATCATGTTGACAACAACATTTGGTAATGGGACATCATTTTTATCCACCCCATCAATACCTACTAAGCGGCAAAGTGTACGCTCAACGGAAACTGTTGTATAGTTCTCAACAAATTTCTGAACCTCATCAGCAATATTGCCCGCTAGTTTTTTAGCCTTGTCAACTTTGTTAAAATCTAATCCTAATTTACTGGTTCTCTTCATAAATACCCTATAAAAATCTTTAATTATTAAGTTTTGCCAAAATTACGAAAAATCTATCATAAAAACAATATGTTAAATGAGAGGTTTTTAGATGATATTTTTAGATTGATTAAGTCATCTTTTTACTTTTCGGAGCGGACTCAATAGTAATAATAATAATCTCTTACTAAAACATAAACGCGAAAAAGGGCTTTAGCCCTGACAATAATGAAAAATCCATTAAGAAAAAGCAACATCTCGCTTTATAATTTTAGCGGGGCATAGATATATATTCATGGCTAAAGCCCAACATTGTTATTACTAATTACCCTGACCTAAAGGACAGGGTTAATAAAAAAGTCTATCACAAGTATCAACCCCGTCATCTAAGACAGGAGTCAAGAAACATAATCAAAAAGATTATCTATCACAAGTATAACCCCGTCATTTGAGACGAAAGTCAAGGAACATTATAATAAGGAATGTCTATCACAAGTATCAACCCCGTCATCTAAGACAGGAGTCAAGAAACATAATCAAAAAGATTATCTATCACAAGTATAACCCCGT
>JAQVOR010000081.1:0-2677 GCA_028702535.1 Bacteroidales bacterium | reverse complement strand
ATTAACCCCGTCCTTTAGGTCGGGGATAGAGAACATAAACGCGAAAAAGGGCTTTAGCCCTGACAATAATGAAAAACCCATTAAAAAAAAGCAACATCTCGCTTTATAATTTTAGCGGGGCATAGATGTATAATTCAAGACCATGATTAATAAATATATTTGTAAAAAACTTATCTATTTTTTATCGTTACAAAAAAAACAGAAATATTAGTGTCAAAGTCAGCAAAAAACTAAATTAATATAAGCTTTTGTCAGACATTTAAAAACTAATCGGAGTTTATCTGACAATAATCTTCCCCTCTCCGATTTTTAAGCAATTTCCGATGTGTTTTACATTAGTAATACCTGCTTTTCTCAAACTTTCAATTACGTTATCACGCTCTGCTTGAGGAACTGTAAACAAAAGACCTCCAGATGTTTGCGCATCACAAAGCATGATTTTCAAAGTCTCTGACAAAGCCTTTTCCCAAACAACATGCTTAGAAAAATAAGACAAATTATTTGCACTTCCTCCTGGAATAACTCCTGCCGTTGCCATCGCTTCTACTTCAGAAAAGAATGGGACATTATCACTAAATATTTCAACATCCATAGATGATGCAAGGCTAATTTCGCTCAAATGCCCTATAAGTCCAAATCCTGTAACATCTGTACAAGCATGAACAGAATAATCAGCAATTATCTTAGCTGATTTTTTATTTAATTCACTCATAGAACTTATGATTGTGTTTTTTGCTTCATCGGACAGTAATCCACGTTTTAAGGCAGTTGTCAAAATACCTGTTCCAATTGCTTTTGTAATAATAATTGCATCACCTTCTATTGCACTTGAATTTTTCCATATTTTATCGGGATTAACTAATCCGCTAACAGCCATTCCGAATTTTGGTTCAGGGTCATCAATAGTATGACCGCCTAAAATACTAATTTCAGCTTCTGCTGCCTTGTCGGATGCTCCTTTCAGTATTTCTCGCAAAACCTCCATAGGCAACCTATTTGATGGAAATCCAACAATATTTAACGCAAATATTGGTTTTGCACCCATCGCATAAATATCACTTAAAGAATTTGCGGCCGCAATTGCTCCAAAATGATATGCATCGTCAACTATAGGAGTAAAAAAATCAACTGTTTGAACTAATGCAGTAGTATCGTTAATTTTATAAACCGCCGCATCATCGGAATTTTGAGTGTCTATTAGTATGTTTTCGTCATGCCAAATTGGAATGTCTTTTAGGATCTTCTCAAGTTCCTGAGGTCTTAATTTACAAGCACAGCCCAAACCTTGAGTAAATTTTGTAAGTTTTATATCTCTAAAATCTGTATTATCTTCAATCTTATCATTACCGTCAAAATTCTTTAACCTACCAATTATTTCTGATACAATTCTAACCGCCTCATGTATATCTTCCTCTTTAGTTTGACGACCAACCGAAAATCGTATTGTTCCCATAGCAAAAGACTGCTCAAGCTTTATTGCCGTGAGTACTGGTGAAACATCTATCGAATCGGTATGACATGCAGCTCCGGCTGAAGCAGCGATTCCATTTGATTCCATTTCGGACAACAAAACATTTGCCTCAATTCCATAAAAACTAAGGTTCAAAGTATTTACAAGTCGTAATTCTGGATGTCCATTAAGTTTTATATTATTTATTCTGCTATTCAATTCAGAATGCAACAAATCCCGCATGTTTTTTAAATGGAAAATATTTTTTTGAAGATCTCGTTTAACAATTTCGCAAGCTTTTCCTAATCCAACAATTTCTAGTACATTTTCGGTTCCAGCACGTTTGTTTTGCTCGTGATCAGCACCATGAATAAGTTTTTCGAGAACAATTCCTTCTTTTATAAATAGGACACCAATTCCTTTTGGAGCATATAATTTATGACCTGCAATTGACAATAAATCGATACCTAGTTCCTTGACATCAACAAGACATTTGCCCACTGATTGTGCAGCATCTGTATGAAAAACGATATTAAAACTCTTACATATTTCAGAAATTTCTCGTATTGGCTGAATTGTTCCAATTTCGTTATTTGCGTGCATAACGGTAACTAAAATAGTTTCTGAGCAAATTGCGGCTTTTAATTCATCCAATTTAATTAAGCCATATTCATCGACAGGAATATATGATATTCTAAACCCTTTAGTTTCTAAATATTTACAAACTTCAAAAACAGCGGGATGCTCAATGACAGATGTTATTATGTGTTTTCCTCGATGTTCATTTGCAAAAGCATATCCTTTAATTGCATAATTATTTGCTTCACTTCCGCCACTTGTAAAAATAATTTCAGAAGATTTACAATTTAACATTGCGGCTACTTGTCGGCGAGCATTTTCGACTGCCATTTTTGTTTTTGTACCATAGCTATGAGAGCTCGAAGGATTACCAAAAAAATCAAGAAGATAAGGCTTCATTGCCTCTGCTACTTCTTTATCAATTGGTGTTGTTGCATTATAGTCAAGATAAATACCCATTTTTGTAGTTTTTCAACAAAATTAGTAAGTATTTCGGAAAACTTTATAAAGTAGTTGTTATTTTTTGTTTTTTTTAACTGCAAAGGGACAGGGGAGTGGGGAAAAGAGTGGGGAGTGGGGAGTGGGGAGTGGGGAGTGGGGAGTGGGGAGTGGGGAGAGTGGGGAGTGAGGAGTGGGGAGTGGGGAATG
>JAQVOR010000202.1 GCA_028702535.1 Bacteroidales bacterium | reverse complement strand
ATTTGCGAATAAAATCCGAGCGAATAGTGGGAATTTCCATCATCCGCTTTTGAAAAACAATCAATTTTGAGGTATTGGTTTTGTGGTTTTAAGGATTGGGAATCTTTACTGACGTTTACATTGCCTTATACCAAAATGACACCAAAATACCCGATAAATTCTTTATTTTTTGGCGGCAATGTAAAGTCTGAATTTCTTGCTGCACTCGGATTTATACGAGTAAATTGGTACCCAAGCCACCGGCGAACCCGAAACAAAGAACCGATTTCACAATTCAAATTCTACAAAGTCCCATCCTGGTATCTTTTCACAAGGAACTCTATTTCTCTATCATCGCCAAAGGCATCATATTCTGTTTTTAGACTATTACCGAACATAAGAGCAAATGTTTGCCAAAAAACAGCGGTTACCTTTCCTCTAAGCTCATCCACAATAACATAAGCAGTATTACCACTTTCTCGGTTCATTAACTTCACGAGCATTATCCCTTGTGACAGTGTGAGTTTTTTTAACTTTGGCTTATAGTTGCTCATGATTTGTTTTTCTCGAACATTAAGATATTTTTTTCGAGCCTCATCAGTTGCAAACATAGATAAAGTATCATCTATATTTTTATATACTTCTGAAATTTCAACAGCATAAGGGTAAACTCGCATAAAATTCCTAACAAGCTTGTCATATCTGTTACGATCCCGATTAGTTTTACGCACTGCCTGCGGGTAAACACTTACTTCTGGAAAAAAAATAATAGGTTCAAGTGTATTATCAATAAGACTATCAATATTTAAAAATAAATGATAATATTTTGGCAATTTGAATTTTTGTCCAAAAGCATCACTCCCAGTAGATATTATAAACAATATTATGATTACGAAATAAAACTTTTTCATCTTTTTATAAACTTATTACATTTATAATTTAATCTTAAACTTAAAACAAAAATATGAGTTTAAGGTTTTGTTACAAATATTTTTTAGTTTTGACAAAACAATTTCTGTACCACAAAATCGAATAATGAATAAAAAGAATTTTACAAATTGGTTAATGTTATTTTCACTTGCTCTTCTTTGGGGTGGGTCTTATATTTTAATGAAGCAAGGTTTACGTAGTTTTAACTATTGGCAAGTTTCGTCAATAAGAATGCTTAGTGCTTTTATTTTTCTTTTTCCTTTTGCCATCAAAAATTTAAAAAAGCTAAACAAAAAAACAATAATCCCAATACTAATTGTAGCATTTATCGGAAACCTTATTCCTTCGTGGTTATACCCACTTGGTCAAACACAGGTGGACAGCAATTTGGCAGGAATACTTAATTCCCTAGTACCAGTTTTTGTATTAATATTTGGAGTTCTATTTTTTAAACGAAAAACTGGATTTATTCAAATAATAGGTGTGATTATTGGTCTTGTTGGTGCAGCAATGCTAATAACAAAAGATAATGTTTTTGTTTTTGGACGTATGAACTTTTATGCGCTGTATATAATTTTAGCAACCATATTATACTCTATAAATATTAATCAGGTCAATTATTTTCTAAAATCACTAAAAGGCATCGAAATAGCTTCACTTGCATTTCTATTTATCGCTCCAGTTAGTGCAGCAATTCTAATTGGCAGTGATTTTACTCAAGCCTCAACAAGCAACACTTTATGGATTGACCTCACTTATACAATAATTCTTGGTCTATTCGGGTCGGCTATTGCAGTAAGTATGGTAAATGCACTTATTATACGTGCTGGCTCTATGTTTGCAAGTTCTGTAACGTATATCATACCCGTTTTTGCAATATTTTGGGGAATAATGGATGGCGAAACATTAAATCTTATTCAAATAATCGCAACTCTTATTGTTATGATAAGCGTTTTTCTTGTTAATAAAGCACATAAATAATTTAATGATTGAATTTAAAACCATTGCAAAAAATAAAATATTTCTGAGTGTACTTTCTGGCATTCTTCTTTCGCTTACTTGGACAGATTATCCAGTAGGAGTTTTGGTTCTTATCGCTTTTGTTCCATTACTTATAATCCTTGAACAAATCCTTAAAACCAATAACAAAAGTGGAGGCTTAGTTTTCTTTTCATACTCCTTCCTCAGTTTTTTAATCTGGAATGCTTTTTCTACATGGTGGATAATGTACGCCTCAATTCCTGGAGCAATTGCTACAATTTGCTTAAACTCATTTTTTATGGCTTTTGTGATGTATCTTAGTTTTATAAGTTTTAAAACCTTAGGACGTAAAATTGGATATTTAGTTTTTGTTAGTAATTGGGTAGCATTTGAATATCTTTTAATACACAGCCAACTTTCATGGCCTTGGATGATATTAGGAAATTCGTTTTCAAACAGTATTAGTTTAATCCAGTGGTACGAATTTACTGGGCATCTTGGCGGCTCGGCGTGGATAATGACTGTAAACATATTGATATTTGAAACTGTTAGACAAATTGCCAAAAAATCTGAAAAGAAAAAAATCCGTTCATACATAATTGGACTTAGCCTACTGATTTTATTACCTATATCATATTCGCTAATTCGATTTTTTACTTATAAAGAAAAAGTAAATCCTGTTAAAGTGGTAATAATACAACCAAATATTGATCCCTATAATGAAAAATTCTCTACTCCTACTCTATCACAAATACAAAAAACAACAGAAATTGCTAAAACTGCTTCAAACAATCCGCCAGATTATTTTATTGCACCAGAAACAGCAATTACAACAGGGTTTTACGAAGATAACGCCTTGCAAAATATATCAGTAAATCATATTTTAGATTTTTTAAAAGACTATCCTAAATCCGAATTTATTATTGGAGCAACTACTCGTGTCAAATACGACAATCCCAAAGATTATACAGAAACTGCTACCATTTCAGAAGACAATACTTTTGCCCATGATCTTTTTAACACATCTATGCAAATATCGCCAAATGCCGACATACAATTTTACCATAAAAGTAAATTAGTGCCAGGTATTGAATCTATGCCATTTCCAATAATCACAAAATTATTTACCGATTCATTTGTTGAACTTGGCGGTATTAACGGAACTCATGGTACTCAAGAAAACAGAACTGTATTTGTTAATAATAGTAATGATATTCGTCTTGGAGTTGCAGTATGTTACGAATCGGCTTATGGAGAATTTATAACAGAATTTATAAGTGCTGGTGCAAATGTATTATTTATAATTACTAATGACGGTTGGTGGAAAGATTCGCAAGGATACCGACAACATGCAAGATTTGCAAAATTAAGAGCCATAGAAACCAGACGAAGCATTGCAAGGTCTGCAAATACCGGTATTAGTTGCATTATCAATCAAAAAGGACAAATAGCAAAGCAAACAGAATGGTGGAAAGAAGATGCAATTGTGGGTATTATCAATGCAAATGATAAAACAACATTTTATGTTAAATATGGAGACTTTATTCCGCGAATGGGCTTAATGATTTCGATAATCTTATTAGCTATTATAATAGTTGGACAAATAAGGAAACGCATTACTAATAAAACATAAGCATAAAAAACCCATAATAAAAAGTCTTTTTAAGAATTTTAAATCCAAATAGATTTCTCACCCTTCCTTCGTCAGGGTTCGGAATGACTGCGGTGTTGTAGTATTAGTCGGCGACATGCGAATCACAAATACAGCAAGAATATCTTTCGTCGCCGACTTTGGCCTCCTCACAAACACGTCATTTCGACCGTAGGAAGAAATCTGTTAAACGACTTGATAATTACTCACACGAGATTCGAAACCCAAAACCCGAACCGAGCCGCAGGCGAGCTCACGACCGCAGGGAGTAACCATTAGCTCACGAGCGAAGCGAGTAAACCCGAAACCTTTCCCAACCCGAACCGAGCCGCAGGCGAGCTCACGACCGCAGGGAGTAACCTTTAGCCCACGAGCGAAGCGAGTAAACGCGAA
>JAQVOR010000201.1 GCA_028702535.1 Bacteroidales bacterium | reverse complement strand
ACTGTAAATGATCCTTTGGTTATTATATTTGATTTTGAAACAGAATATTGTCTTGGTTCGACTCCAGGTGCATTACCAACAACTTCTGTTAACAACATTACAGGAACATGGTCTCCAGCTACTATAATAACAAGCACTCTCGGTGAAACAGATTATACATTTACTCCAGATGCTGGGGAATGTACAGATCTTCCTTATTTAATTATATCTGTTACAGTTGTAGATATTCCAGTTGTTACTTGTCTTAGTAACTTCACTATTACTGAAAACAGCATTGTAACCCTTTCTGGTGGCTTACCAGCTGGTGGGATTTACAGCGGAACAGGAGTAACAGGAAATAGCTTCGACCCTTCATCTCTTGTTAACGGCGATTACACTATTACTTATACATACCCAGGTACAGGATGTTCTAATTCTTGTGATTTTATTATCACTGTTAATGTTGCAAACAGTATTAGTTCAAACGAAACTGCTGAAATAAGTATCTATCCAAATCCAAACAACGGGATGTTCAATATAAGCTTTGGCAATGTTAATGGCGAAGTTTATTACCAAATTTACGACACTCAAGGAAGTATAATTGTTAACAAAAACATCCATACCAATGGCGACACCATTGAGGAAGTTTCTCTAAATCTTACTTCTGGTGTTTACTTTGTTAGAATTATCACCGAAACACAAACTCTAATTCAAAAACTTGTTATTGAATAGTAAGCAAAATTAATTCTAAAAAAAACAAGCTGCCCTCTAACTGTTGGGCAGCTTTTTTTTGTGATAATGAGATTCAATAATTAGCTTGTTGACAATTCTGTTGCTAGTACTCCCGCAGGTGTGAAACAGTCGATCCACCTGCTGGCGAACTACTTGTTTTCACAAACTTCATCTTTTAACCCAAACTCATCTGTAAATACATTTCGATCAGCACTAGGAATGAATATGCAAGGTACTGAAACTGTACGTGCCTCAATGTATGGTAATCGGTATCCTTTTGAAAAAACATTCGAGCTTTTCGGAGCAATACAAGGTTGTGGTACTCAAGAGATTAACCCATAGTATGCATACAATTAGCTTTGAGTAATTGTACAACCATAAATATTTGCTAAATTTCAAAAAGTAAACATCTTGTAAGTTAACTAATAATACGGGTTAAATAGATAATTACAAACAGTGATTAAATGATTATCTCTATAAACCTTTAGCAAAAAAAGGTGAGTAGTTTTCGCTTTTTACTTATCTTTTAGTAGAGTTATAGTAAAAAATATTTAACTTCGTCTCCAAAATTTAGTTTGATGAAGAAAAAATCACTTTATATAATCATAGCTATTGTTGTAATCACAATAGTTGTAGCTCTTGCAGTGGTCTTTTTAAAGCAAAAAACCTCTGTTGTTGAAAACGTGGAAGTTGTCGAAGTAAAAATTCCTGAACTTTATGGTGAACCTATCGAAGGTTGGATATTATACACTGATACAGTAAGAAGTGGCGATTTTTTAGGGACAATTATGGGTAGATATGGGATTAGTCCACAGCAAATTGATAAAATTGCCAAAATGTCTAGCGATACATTTAATACTACTTTAATTAATCCTGGAAGACCATTTACTGTTTTTGCTGATACTGTGATAGATTCAATTCCGCAAGCAAAGATTTTTGTTTATGAAAATACTGCCGTTAAATTTACTAAATATGACTTCCGTAATCCAGATACTATTCTCATAGAAAAATTCAGAAAACCAATTGATACTGTCAATCTTGAGGCTTCGGGAGTAATTGAGACTTCGCTTTGGAATGCAATGATAAATAATGGATATAGTTGGGAGCTTGCTTTAGCAATGTCTCAAACTTTTGCTTGGACAGTTGACTTTTATGCTTTGCAACCTGGTGATTGGTTTAAAGTGCTTTATTCGGAGTTGTTTGTGGGTGATAAACGAATTAGCATTGGTGAAGTGCAAGCTGGTGTGTTTTACCAAGGTGGAAAAGAATTATGGGCGATACCGTTTACTCAAGATTCAACGCAATGTTTCTTTGATACGATTGGTAATAGTATGAGAAAGACATTTTTACTGGCACCTCTCGAATATACGCATATAAGTTCTCGGTATTCAAATGCTCGTATGCATCCAATTTTTCATAAAGTAACCGAGCATTTAGCAGTCGATTTTTCTGCTCCTATGGGAACACCCGTTTATGCAGCTTCTGACGGAACTATTACAACTCGTACTTTTGGAACTGGTGCTGGGTATTATGTTGCTATCAGGCACAATAGCGTTTACACTACTGTTTACATGCACTTTTCAAGATTTGGTGAATATAATGTTGGAGACAGAGTTAGCCAAGGGGATGTAATTGGTTATGTGGGCAGCACAGGTTGGTCAACAGGACCTCACTTACATTATGAAGTGCATGAAAATGGACGAAAAATTGACCCTCTAAAATTTGAACCACCGCCTGCCGAACCTGTTGACTCGAGTAATTTAGAGCGATTTAATGAGGAAAAACGATATTGGATTGATAAAGTTAATAGTGTTAAAATGAAGTAGGGCTAAAATATTTTTATTGTTTTTGTTTGAAATTATATTTTCATTTCAATATTACGGTGCAACACTCGGATTGCAAATAAATCCGAGCGAGTAGTGGGATGTATCAGATAAAGTAATTGTTGGTAGCGTGCAAAACTATCTTGAATAAAACCATGTAAAACAAATATTTGAATGGTATCAAAATTATCAAGATGTTGAAAATTATATTTAAATACATATAATATAAGTTATTAGAAGAAAATTATACGCATTTGCATATAGTTAGATAAGTTTCACTATCTTTGTATGCAAATACATATAATATGAGCGAATTATCAAATTTTGTAAAGGCTAGAAGAAAGCTATTGAGTCTAAGTCAAGAAGAATTGGCCGAAAAGGCGGGGGTAGCCCTTACTGTTATAAGAAAAATTGAACAAAGTAAAGAAAATCTCACTTTGTCCAAAGTCAATCAGGTGCTACAAATGTTTGGTCATGTTTTAGGTCCAATAAAAGAAAAAGATGAGACAAGGAATAGTTAAATACAATAATATAAAGGCTGGTCTTTTAACTGAAGAGGATAACGGAGGGTATCTCTTTGTATATGACGGAAAGTATGTCAAAACCTACCCACACCAATTCATTAGCTTTGAAATGCCTGTAACAACAAGACCATATAGAAGTAAAAGATTGTTTCCGTTTTTCGATGGACTAATTCCAGAAGGATGGTTGTTAAATATTGCAGCTAAAAGCTGGAGAATTAATAAAAATGATCGCATGGGTCTTCTTCTTGCATGCTGTCAAAATACTATTGGTGCGGTAAGTATTCACCCTATAAACCCAAATACCGATGAATAAATGTCTGTATTGTTATAAGGAATTAGATAAAAATCATGTTGACTATCATCCGAAATGCATCAAAGCATTTTTCGGAACAAAACATGCTCCAGTTTTGCCATATCGATTATCAGAGATGGAACAATTAGCGAAAGAATCTGCAGAGCTATCCATAACAATTCCTGGTGTTCAACCAAAATTGTCATTAGGGTGGATAAAAAAAGAATTGGAAAACGGACATCAAGGACGATTAACTATAATAGATGCTTTAGAAGGACATTACATTTTGAAACCTCAAAATCTTGAATATCCTCAGATGCCTGAAAACGAGCATCTTTCTATGAAGTTAGCCAAATTGTTTAAAATAGATATTGTGCCGAATAACATGATTCGCTTAAAATCAGGAGAATTATGTTTTATCACTAAGAGAATTGACCGTAACCAAGATGGATCAAAAAAACACATGATTGATTTTCTGCAAATTCTTGAGTTGGCAGATAAATACAAGGGTACCATGGAGACTCTTGGAAAAACCATTGGGGCATTATCTGTAAACACCTTATTAGACAAATTACGATTTTTTGAATCTACAGTATTTAAC